>CADBMC010000158.1 GCA_902795635.1 uncultured Coriobacteriaceae bacterium
CCGCGGCCGATGCCCTTCTGCTCGCGGGTGATGCAGATCGAGCCGCCGCCGATGCCCACCTTCACGAAGTCGGCGCCGCAGTCGGCCAGGAAGCGGAACCCCTCGGCGTCCACGACGTTGCCGGCACCCACCTTCACGTCGTTGCCGTAGTGCTCGCGGATCCAGTCGATCGTGAGCTTCTGCCACTCGCTGAAGCCCTCGGAGGAGTCGATGCAGAGCACGTCGGCCCCGGCGTCGAGCAGCAGCGGCACGCGCTCGGCGTAGTCGCGCGTGTTGATGCCGGCGCCCACGAGGTAGCGCTTGCCGTTGTCGAGCAGCTCGTTGGGGTTGGACTTGTGCGAGTCGTAGTCCTTGCGGAACACGATGTAGCAGAGGTTGTCGTCATCGTCCACGACGGGCAGCGCGTTGAGCTTGTGCTCCCAGAGGATGTCGTTGGCGACCTTCAGCGAGTCGTCCTTCTTGGCGGTGACGAGCCTCTCGCGGGGCGTCATGAAGTCCGCCACCTTCGAGCTCGGGTCGTCGCGCGAGGGGCGGTAGTCGCGGCTCGTCACGATGCCGAGCAGCTTGCCGGTCGGGGTGCCGTCGGCGGTGACGGGCATCGTGGAGTGGCCCGTCTTCTGCTTGAGCTCCATGACCTGGGCCATCGTCATCTCGGGGGTCAGGGTGGAGTCGCTCACCACGAAGCCCGCCTTGTAGTCCTTCACGGCAGCGACCATCTTGGCCTCGGCCTCGGCGGTCTGCGAGCCATATATGAAGGAGAGGCCGCCCTCCTGGGCGAGCGCGATGGCGAGCTTGGGGCCGGAGACGGACTGCATGATGGCCGAGACGAGCGGGATGTTCAGCGTGATCGCGGACTCCTCGCCCTTGCGGAACCGCACCAGCGGCGTCTTCAGGCTCACGTTGTCCGGCACGCATTGCGCCGACGAGTAGCCGGGGACCAGCAGGTACTCGGAGAAAGTATGGGATTCACCCTCGAAGAACGTTGCCATGAGCACTCCCTCTCCCGGAGGCATGGGCCTCCGAACGGAACTCAGCCGTATCGAATCCGTCCTATTGCATTTCCGTTGCATTGGAGTGTACACCCACCGGAACAGCTAATCCGCGCCCCCGGAAGGCGCCGCGGAGACGCCGGATGCGGAGCCGCGCTCCACGTCCTCGAAGCCCATGGCGAAGGTGTGGCGCGTGGGGACCCAGCTCACGTGCTTGAAGAGCGCCACGACGTTCACCGGGATGTAGGTGATCATGAACGCCGGGAAGCTCACGGCCGCCTTGACGAGCTTGCGCATGTCCTTGCAGGGGATGTGGTCGCGCTCGCTCCACAGGGTGAGGGCCCCCATCCCCAGGAACAGCAGGTACATGGAAATCAGCGCATTCAGAAGCGAGCCCGCGCAGGCGTTGACCTCGGCCGCCGTGGCCAGGAAGCCGTGCGAGAGGGCGGCGAGCGCGAGGTAGGTACCGTTCACGAATACCTGTATGACCATGAGTATGCTTGCCGGGCCCAAGGTGACGAACTCGTCGTAGGCGGCCCACCAGCCGTTCCTGATCCCGCGCATCAGGTCCTTGAAGTACGAGAAGAACACCTGGTAGAAGCCCTTCGCCCACCGCAGGCGCTGAATCCAGGAGGACCTGAAGTCCACCGGCTGCTCGTCGAAGAACTCCGCCGGCGCATATCCGATGCGTATGCCGTTGGCGCAGCAGAACGCCGAGAACTGGTGGTCCTCGGAGAGGTGATGGAAGTTCCAGCCGTCCATGGCGGCGATGATCTTGGTGGAGACGAGCCAGCCCGTGCCCGAGACGGTGCAGCTCGTGCCCAGGTGCATGCGCGCGTTGTTTATGTAGCGCGCCTCGCGCAGGAAGTTGAGCGTCATGCTCATCGAGATCCAGGAGGAGTCGAAGTTCTTCGAGTTGCGGTAGCTCGTGACCACGAGATAGCCCATGTCGAAGGCCTTGTTCATCTCCGCGAGGTAGCCGGGCGAGAGCACGTTGTCGGCGTCGAACACCAGGAAGCCCTCGTAGACGCCGGGGTAGTCCGCCAGGATCTTCCGGAAGCCGTAGTCCATGACCCAGCTCTTGCCCTTGCGGGCGAGGTCGTAGCGCTCGTAGACGATGGCGCCCGCCTCCCGCGCGCGCTCGGCCGTGGCATCGGTGCAGGCATCGGCCACCACAAAGACGTCGAAGAGTTCGCGGGGGTAGCCCTGCGAGAGCATCGAGCGCACGAGGCTGCCGATGACCTCCTCCTCGTTGTGGGCGGCCACGAAGAATGCGTAGCGGTGCAGCCGCTGCGCGTCGGGCAGCACGACCTCGCCTCGCCGGTAGCCGACCCAGGTGTAGTAGCCCTGGTAGAGGAAGAAGACGGTGAGCAGCACGCCGACGACGGTGTTGAAGACGACGATCGGGGAGCTGTTTGGGTTGACGAGGTAGAACAAGGGACCTCCCGGGCTAACCCTCTTCGGGGCGGGCAGCGCCATGCGCGAGGAGCGGCTCGATGCGCTCGCCTGCCGCGGTCCTGCCCATGGACCTGTTGGCAAGGGATGGTAGTACAGATGCGAGATCGTCCGGAAGGGCGTCCTCGAGCTCGATGCGCTCGCCCGTGACGGGATGGTCGAAGGCTATGCGCCACGAGTGCAGGAACTGCCGCCTGAGCCCGAGGTTCTGGGCGAGGTCGCCGCGGCCGTAGAGCTGGTCGCCCACGACGGGATGCGAGATGTGGCGCATGTGGACGCGGATCTGGTGCGTCCGGCCGGTGTAGAGGTGGCATTCGAGCAGCGTGTAGCCCTCGTCGCGCCGGCCCGCCTCGAAGCGCTCGAGCGTCCGGAAGGTGGTTATGGCCTCCCGGGCGGAAGGGTCGTCGGTTACGGCCATGCGAAGGCGGTCGCGCCGGCTCCGGGCGATGCCGGACTCCACCATGCCGGTGTCGGGAGCCACGTAGCCCTGGACGAGCGTGACGTAGCGGCGGTCGAGCGTGCGCATGCGGATGAGGTCCTGCAGCGCCTTCTGGGTGGCGTCGTCCTTGGCGGCCACCATGAGCCCGGAGGTGTCCTGGTCAAGGCGGTGCACGATGCCGGGGCGGTCCTCCCCTTGCAGCAGGCCCAGGTGCTCGTAGCCGCAGTGGGCGACGAGCGCGTTGGCGAGCGTGTCGCTCACATGCCCCGGCGAGGGATGGCACACGAGCCCCGGCTGCTTGGAGAGCACGATGAGCCACTCGTCCTCGTAGCGGATGTCGAGCTCGATGTCGGGGTTGGGCGCGAGCGGGCCCTCCTGCTCCTCGGCGGGCTCCGCGAGGCCCATGTCGCAGCCCACGCGGTCGCCCAGGACGAGCCGCTCGGACTTGGAGGAGGCGGACGTCCCGTTGATGGTGACGCATCCCTGCTCCACGAGGCGCGCGCAGGCCGAGCGGCTCGGCATGCCATCGGCGGCGGCCAGGAAGGCGTCCAGGCGCTCCCCGTCCGCGTCGGGGCCCACCAGAAGCTCCACGACCCTGCCCGCCATGGCTACCTGCCGCCCTCGGTGCCCGCTGGGTCCGCGTCGCCGTCGCCGTCGTCGCCATACGCGGTTTCCGCACGGCGTACGCCCTCGGCTTCGGCCTCGTTGGACTCGCGGACTATGTAGGCGGGACGATGCTTCGTCTCTAGGTAGGTGTTGGCCAGGTACTTGCCGATCACGCCCAGGAAGAAGAGCTCGAGGCCGCCGATGAAGGTGATGATGCAGGCCAAGGACGGCCATCCGGGGACGGGGTCGCCGAACGCGAGGGCGCGCACGAAGATGACGATGGTCGCGATGACGGCGATGGCGCACAGCACGAGCCCCGCCTGCGAGGCCGCCGTGAGGGGCGCGGCGGAGAAGTCGACGACCCCCTCGATCGCGTAGCGCACGAGCCCCCAGAAGCTCCAGCTCGTGGTGCCGGCGACGCGCTCGACGTTGTCGTAGGAGAGCCACTCCGTCTTGAAGCCGACCCAGCTGAAGAGGCCCTTCGAGAAGCGGTTGTACTCGGTGAGCGAGAGCACCGCGTCCGTCATCTGGCGCGTCATGAGGCGGAAGTCACGGGCGCCGTCCACGACCTCGGTCTCCGAGATGCGGGCCATGAAGCGGTAGAAGGCGCGCGAGCACACGGAGCGCAGCCACGGCTCGCCCTCGCGGCTCTGGCGGCGCGCGGCGACGCAGTCCGCCTCGCCGGCAAGGAGCCTGTCGTACATCTCGCAGAGGAGCTCGGGCGGGTCCTGCAGGTCCGCATCCATCACGGCCACGTAGTCGCCCCTCGCGTTGCGCAGGCCGCAGAGCAGGGCGGACTCCTTGCCGAAGTTGCGCGAGAAGGAGTAGTAGCGCACCTGGATCCCCTCGTCGGCCTGCGCGCGCGCCGCGAGGTCGCGCATGGCGGCGAGCGTGGCGTCGGCCGAGCCGTCGTCCACGAGCACGAGCTCCAGGAGCGTGGAGGGATGCGCCGCCACGAGCTGGGCGCGCACGCGCGAGATCGCCTTGTAGAAGAGAGGGAGGCTCTCCTGCTCGTTGTAGCAGGGCACGACGACCGAGATGGTATCCATGCTGCTCCTAACCTTGTTCGCCCTGGCCCTGCTCCCGAAGGCGGTCCTGCCTGGCAACGAGGACGAGGGTGGCGATGACCCCCAGCGTGACGAGGATGTCGGCCACGTTGAACACCGGGAAGTCCATGAAGGTCGTGCACAGGAAGTCCGTGACCGAGCCGCGCAGGAGGCGGTCGAGCATGTTGCCCACGCCTCCGCCCGCCACGCAGGCGAGCGAGACCACGAGCGGGGCATGCATGTCGTCCTCGCGCGCCACCCATACGAGGGCGCCCACGGCGACGGCGAGGGCGACGAGCGCGAACGCCGCGCCCGCCCCCTCGCCTATGCTGAACGCCGCGCCGGTGTTCTCCACCAGCACGAGATCCATGATGCCGGGAACGAGGACGCGTCGCGCCCCGCCGGCGAGAAGCCCCCTCATGGCCTCCTTCGTGAGCTGGTCGCACACGACGCCTGCCACGACGACGGCAAGGAAGCAGGCGACGCGCGCGGGCCTTCCCATCCCGTGCGCGTCCCGAGCCTCCCGAGAGCCCCTAGGCATCTGGTCGCAGCCTTATGCGCGGCCCGCGGCCTGCGCCGCGGCGACCGCCTCGTGGCAGCGCGGGCACAGCCCGTCGGCGCCGAGGGTCCGCCAGTTCCAGCAGCGCGGGCAGCGCTCGCCATGGGCGGGCTCCACCTCGCAGGCGAGCTCCTCGCCCTCGGCCAGCTCCACCTCCGAGCACACGAGCAGCTCCGCGAGGTCGATGTCGTGCGAGAGCGCCGCGAAGAGCTCGGCGGGCACGGTGAGCCTGGCGCGGACGGCCTGCGTCGAGGCCTTCTCGCCGAGGGCGCCCGTAGCGGCGAGCTCCTCGTAGGAGCGGGTGAAGGCGCCGCGGACCTCGCCGAAGGCGTCGTTGGTGGCCGCGAGCGGCTCCCACTCCTCCGGCGCCATCGGGGCCTCGTACCAGCCGAGCAGCGCCGCGTACTCCTGCCCCTCGCGCATGGAGGCAGGCAGGTAGGCCATGACCTCGTCGCAGGTGAAGGCCAGGATCGGCTGCAGGTCGTGCAGCATCATCTCGAGGATGTGCGCCCAGGCGGTCTGGGCGGAGCGGCGCGCCTTGGAGTCGGCGGCCTCGCAGTAGGTGCGGTCCTTCGTGGCGTTGAGGTAGACGTTGGAGAGGTCCGTCACCACGTAGTCGTAGAGCAGGCGGTAGACCGCGTTGAAGCGGTAGTCGGCGTAGGCGCGGCTCACCTGGTCGTGGACCTGGCACATGCGGGCCACGGCGAGGCGGTCGTTGGGAAGCATCTCCGCGAGCGGGACGGCGTCGCGCTCGGGGTCGAACTGGCCCTCGAGCTCGCCCAGCAGGAAGCGGAAGGTGTTGCGGAAGCGGCGGTAGGCGTCGCCCACGCGGTCCAGGATCGCGTTGTCCACGGCCACGTCGTTGCTGGTGTCCACCGAGGCGACCCACAGGCGCACGATGTCGGCGCCGCGCGTGGAGCACACCTCGTTGGGGTCGATGACGTTGCCGATGGACTTGCTCATCTTGCGGCCCTGGCCGTCGAGCGTGAAGCCCTGCGACACGACCGCCTTGTAGGGCGGGACGCCATAGGCGCCGATGCTCGTGAGCAGCGAGCTCTGGAACCAGCCGCGGTGCTGGTCGGAGCCCTCGAGGTAGACGTCGGCCGGGAAGCGCAGCTCGTCCCTGCCCTTGAGGACGGCGGTGTGCGAGACGCCGGAGTCCCACCACACGTCGAGGATGTCGCGGCCGGGCTTGAGGTTATGGCTGCCGCACTTCGGGCACACGCAGGCGTCGCCCAGGTACTCGGAGGGGTCCATCGAGTACCAGGCATCGGAGCCCTTCTCTTTGAAGAGCTCGATCACGCGGTCGAGCGTGTCGTCGTTCATCACGATCTCGCCGCAGTCAGCGCACACGAAGGCCGGGATGGGCACGCCCCAGTTCCTCTGGCGCGAGA
>CADBMC010000159.1 GCA_902795635.1 uncultured Coriobacteriaceae bacterium
GGGGCCGTCGTGCCGCGCGGCGCCGCGGGCGAGGACGCAGCGCAGGGGACGGACGGGCAGGTCGTGGACGCGAGCGGATGCGTCGTGGCGCCGGGCCTCATCGACCTGCACTGCCATGCGGCCATGGGCCACGACTTCTCCCGCGGCACCGAGCAGGACATCCAGGCCATGGCGGACTTCGAGCTCTCCCAGGGCGTCACCGCGTTCTGCCCCACCTCGATGACCTTCCCGGAGGACGTGCTCGCGCGCTCCATGCGCGCCGCGGCGGCACATGCCAACGAGCGCGGCGCCCGCGTGGTGGGCGTCAACATGGAGGGGCCGTTCATCTCCTACGAGCGCCGAGGCGCGCAGAACCCCGACTACATCCAGAGGCCGGACGCCGCGCTGGTGGAGAGGCTGCAGCAGGAGGCTGGCGGCCTCATCCGCCTCGTGGACGTGGCCCCGGAGGTCCCCGGCGCGCTCGAGCTCATCTCACAGGTGACGCCCGACATACGCGTCTCGCTCGCCCACACCGCCTGCACCTACGAGCAGGCGCAGGCCGCCTTCGATGCCGGCGCGCGCGAGCTCACGCACATCTACAACGCCATGCCGCCCTTCGCGCATCGCGCGCCCGGACCCATCGGCGCCGCCTTCGACGACGAGCGCGTCTCGGTGGAGCTCATCGCGGACGGAATCCACGTGCATCCCTCGGTGGTGAGGGCCACCTTCGCCCTCTTCGGCGCCAGCCGCGTGATTCTCATCTCGGACTCCATGGAGGCAGCGGGCCTCGTGGACGGCTCCTACGAGCTGGGCGGCCAGCGCGTGCTCGTCCATGGCAGGAGGGCGACGCTCGAGGACGGCACCATCGCCGGCTCCGTGACGAGCCTGCTCGGCTGCGTGCTCTGCTGCGTGCGCGAGATGGGCATCCCCATGGCAGACGCGCTCGTCGCCGCCACGGCAAGCCCCGCCCGGGCGCTCGGCATCTCCGAGGAGCGTGGGCTCATCGCACCGGGCCGCGTGGCCGACGTGGTGGTCCTGGGCCCGGACATGGGGCTCGCCCACGTGGTCCAAGCGGGAAGGCTCGTTCGCTAGCGCGCTCGCCAGGCGTGTCCGTTGGGAATAGCCGTCGCGGCGCGCCGCCTCCGCGTGGCGCCATGGCGCGTGGCCCGGCGCAGGCACAGGGGCCGGGCGTCCTCGGCCCCTGTGGTAGCATTCTGGAGATGCACGCAAGCGCAGGTCGCCGTAGTCCTGGTGGCCTAATCTATGGCTTCATGTAAGTTCCCAACGCCCGCCGGGCACGACCCACGGCGGTGCGGCATGGCTGGGAGGGAAGGGCTTTTGGCAGACGAAGAGATGCGGGAGGCCGAGGCCAAGCAGCCCGCGGCCGGGCAGCCCAAGGGGAACGCGGCCGACGCCTGGTATCCCGCCTCCAAGAAGGACAGGTTCATCCTCCGGCAGCTGGTGAGCAAGGACTTCAAGCTGAAGTACCGCCGCTCGGCGCTGGGCGTGGCGTGGAGCGTCCTCAACCCGCTGCTCATGATGATCGTCATGGCGATCGTGTTCACGAAGATGATGCGCGGCGCCGACGACTCGATCCCCAACTTCCCGCTCTACCTCATCATCGGCAACACGGCCTTCACGATGATGAGCGACTCCACCAACGCGGGCATGTCCTCGATCATCTCCGCGGCGCCTCTGCTCAAGAAGGTGAAGATCGACCGCTTCGTGTTCCCGTTGCAGAAGGTGCTCTTCTCGCTGGTGAACTACCTGTTCTCGATGATCGCGGTCGTGATCGTCATGGTGTTCTATCGCTGGTCGCCCTCGATCTACCTGTTGTGGTTCCCGGTGTTCCTCGTATATCTCACGGTGTTCTGCATCGGGCTCTCGCTGATCCTCGCCACGGCGAGCGTCTTCTTCCGCGACGTGATCCACCTGTGGGGCGTCGTGCTCATGGCCTGGACGTATGCCACGCCGCTGTTCTACTCGATCAACATCCTGCCCGACTGGATGCGCGCGGCGGAGCGCTTCAACCCGATGTACCTGCTCGTCACCTACGTGCGTCGCATCCTGCTGTGGCGCGTCTCGCCCGGGCTCATGCTCAACGTGGGCTGCGCGCTATGCGCCGTGGTGGCGCTCGCGCTCGGCGTCTGGGTGTTCCGCAAGAACGAGCACAAGTTCATTCTCTACATCTAGTCTCGTCCAGGGCCTCGTGCCCATGTCCCGAAGGAGATTCGCTTGAGCCAAGCGACCGACATCAGCGCATCGGACTGGCGTCCCGTCGTCACCCTCGACGAGACGTCCATCCCCGAGACCGGCCACGTGCTGATGGCCTGCAAGGTCGAGGGGCCTGCAGACGACGAGGGTTTCTCCTACCGCTACGAGTGGATGACCGCCGACGGCCAGGAGTCGGACAACTCCCGCGCCCCCAAGCAGGCCGACCGCCTGTTCGCCTTCTTCCCGCCTCACCGCGGCCGCTACCTGCTCACGGCCGAGGTGTTCGCGCCCGACGGCGCCATGCGCACCGCGAGCGCGTGGGTGGACGTCGTCGCGCCCGAGCGCGCCGTCCGCACGTTCGTGGCGGACGAGTCCCAGCCGCCCGTCATCGAGGTCAAGGACGTCTCGATGATCTTCAACATCGCCTCCGAGCAGTTCAACTCGCTGAAGGAGTACGCGCTCGCGCTCTCGAAGGGCGAGCTCAAGTTCAAGGAGTTCCGCGCTCTCGACCACATCAGCTTCGACGTGCAACGCGGCGAGTCGGTGGGGCTCGTGGGCACGAACGGCTCGGGCAAGTCCACGATGCTCAAGATCATCGCTGGCGTGCTGGAGGCCAGCGAGGGCTCCTGCACGGTGAGGGGCACCATCGCCCCGCTCATCGAGCTGGGCGCCGGCTTCGACACCGAGCTCACCGCAAAGGAGAACATCTACCTCAATGGGGCGCTCCTGGGCTACCGCAAGGAGTTCATCGACGAGCACTTCGACGACATCGTCGAGTTCGCCGA
>CADBMC010000160.1 GCA_902795635.1 uncultured Coriobacteriaceae bacterium
ACGTCGTGCACATGCGCGGTGCCTAGTCGTGTCATGCGAGCATGAACCCCCTCTCGTCCTCGAGGCCGGGGGTCGCCTCGGCGACGACGCCGTCGGCCAGGGTGCGCTTGCCGGCCATGAGGACGTCCGTGGCGCAGCCTTCGAGCTCGGCGCCCATCCACGGAGTGTTCTTCGAGCGGCTCTCTATGAAGTCGGGCGTCACCTTCACCTTGCGCTCGGGGTCGATGAGCGTGAGGTCGGCGACCGAGCCCTCCGCGATGGAGGCAGGCTCCAGCCTCAGCACGCGGCGTGGGGCTATTGCCATGGCGTCCACCAGGCGCTCCCAGGAAAGCTCGCCTGTGCCCACCATCCTCGTGAGCATGAGGGGAAGCGACGTCTCGAGCCCGATCATGCCGAAGTAGGCGATCTCGAACTCGCAGTCCTTCTCGTGGGCGGCGTGGGGCGCATGGTCGGTGACGATGCAGTCGATCGTGCCGTCGACGAGCCCCTCGCGCAGCGCCGCCGCGTCCTCCTTGGTGCGCAGCGGCGGGTTCACCTTGAGGTTCGTGTCGTAGGAATCGTCGATGTCGTCCTCGGTGAGGAAGAGGTGGTTCGGCGTGACCTCGCAGGTCACGGGCAGGCCCTCGGCCTTGGCGGCACGCACGTAGCCCAGGCCGCGCGCGGTGGAGATGTGCGCTATGTGCAGGGGGCAGCCGGTGAGGCGGCAGAGCTCGATGTCGCGCCACACCTCGAGCTCCTCGCCGAGCGCCGGCCAGCCGAACATGCCCAGGCGCGTGGAGGCGTGGCCCTCGTTCACGACGCCGTTGGCGGTGAGGTCCTCGATCTCGCAGTGCGCGATCACGGGCTTGTCGAACTTGGACACGTACTGCATGCAGGTGCGCATCATGCCGGCACTCTGCACGCCATGGCCGTCGTCGGAGAAGCCGCAGGCGCCCTCGAGCACCATGTCGCCGATCTCGGAGAGCTGCTCGCCCTGCTCGCCTCTCGTGAGCGCGCCCACGGGATGCAGGTGCACGAGGCCCGCCGCACGCGCGCGGTCGATCTGGTAGCGCACGCCGGTGCCGGTGTCGCACACCGGGTTCGTGTTGGGCATCGTCGCCACGTCGGTGAAGCCGCCCTTGGCCGCGGCGCGGCTTCCGGTGGCGATGGTCTCCTTGTACTCGAAGCCGGGGTCGCGGAAGTGCACGTGCATGTCGAAGAGGCCGGGCACGAGCACCTTGCCCTCGCCCTCTATGGCCTCGGTGCCCTCGGGCACCTCGTCGATGCGCTCGGCCACGCGCGTGATGCGCTCCCCCTCCACGAGCACGTCGCGCGTGCCGTCGAGGCCCGTCTGCGGGTCTATCGCCCGGGCGCCCCTAATCAGATATGCCATCGTCCGCTCCTCCCAAAAGAAGGTACATGGCCGCCATCCTCACGGCGACGCCGGCGTTCACCTGGTCCAGGATCTTCGCCCGCGGCGCGTCGGCCACCTCGGGCATGATCTCCATCCCGCGGTTCATGGGCCCCGGGTGGCACACGATCGCGTCCGGCCTCATGCGCGCGGCACGGCGCTCGTTGAGCCCGTAGAGGCGGTTGTACTCGCGCGAGGACGGGATGGCCGCGCCCTCCATGCGCTCGAGCTGCACGCGCAGCATGTACATCACGTCCACCTCGGAGAGCACCGAGTCGATGTCATCGGTCTGCTCGGCGTGGAAGTAGGACGGGTCGCTCACCTGGAAGGTCGGCGGGCCCACGAGCACCACCTCGGCGCCCATCGTGTTGAGCGCGGGCGCGAGCGAGCCGAGCACGCGGCTGTGCAGCAGGTCGCCCACGATGGCCACCTTGAGGCCGTCGAGGTGGCCGAAGTTCTCGCGGATGGTGTAGAGGTCGAGCAGCGCCTGCGTGGGGTGCTGGTGCTTGCCGTCGCCCGCATTAATGACGCGCGCGTCGGTGTTTCGGGCCACGAGCGCCGGCGTGCCGGCGAGGCGCGCCCTCACCACGAACATGTCCACGTTCATCGCGGAGATGGTCTGGATCGTGTCGGCCAGGCTCTCGCCCTTCACGACCGACGAGGTGGAGCCGCCCATGTTGAGCGAGTCGGCGGAGAGGCGCTTCTCCGCGAGCTCGAACGAGGAGCGCGTGCGCGTGGAGGGCTCCAGGAACAGGTTCACGATCGTGCGGCCGCGAAGCGCCGGCACCTTCTTTATGGCCCTGGAGTTCACCTCGGCGAAGCCTCGGGCCGTGTCGAGGATCTGCGTGATGTCGTCTGCCGTGAGATGCGTGGTGTCGAGCAGGTCGTGGACGCTCAGCATCGGCTATTCCCCCTTCCCGGCGCGAGAGGGGCGCTCGGGGACGTCCCAGATCTCCACCGCCATGTGGTCATCTATGGGAGGCAGGCACACGCGGACGTCCTCGGTGTGGGAGGACGGCACGTTCTTGCCCACGTAGTCCGCGCGGATGGGCAGCTCGCGGTGGCCGCGGTCCACCATCACCACCAGCTGGATGGTGGCCGGGCGCCCGTAGTCCATGATCGCGTCGAGCGCCGAGCGCACGGTGCGGCCCGTGAACAGCACGTCGTCCACCAGCACGATGTCGCGGCCGTCCACCTTGTAGGGAATCGAGGTCGCCTGCAGCACGGGCGCCACACGAGTCGTGTAGTCGTCGCGGTAGAAGCTGATGTCCAGGGTGCCCAGGGGCGGCCGCGTGCCCTCGATGAGCTCGATCTGGTCGGCGAGCAGCTCGGCGAGGACCTTGCCCCGCCTCACGATGCCGAGCAGGGCGATCGAGCCTGCCCCCTGGTTGGTCTCTATCACCTCGTGCGCGATGCGCGTTATGGCTCGCCTCATGGCGCTCTCGTCCATGATGGTGGCCTTGAGCCTGGCCTTCGGCTCGTCCATCGGCTGCCTCCTCGTCTGAATAGCGAAAGACGTCCCGCCCGCTTGCGCGGCGCCGGACGCCCAGAGGAAAGCAGCCTATGCGGGCGGAAGCTCGCCCAGGCACCTTGACGGCATCACAGTACCGCGCTTAAAGGTCCCATTGAATATAGCGGAGGGTCGAGCCCGCCGAGCCGAGAATCGCGAAGCCAGGGCGCCCGCCACGAAAGCGGCACGCGAGCCAGGCCAGGCACGGCCGCGCTAGCCGAGGCCGAGCTCCTCGGCGAGGTAGCGGCCCGTCACGGACTCCTCGCACGCGCACACCTGCTCCGGCGTGCCAGCCACGACGATGCGCCCGCCGGCCTCGCCGCCGCCCGGCCCGAGGTCCACCACGTAGTCGGCATTGGCGATCATGTCCAGGTCGTGCTCGATCACCACGACCGTCGCCCCATGCTCCACGAGCCCCTGGAGCACGCCCAGGAGCGTCTCCACGTCGAGCGGATGCAGCCCTATGGTGGGCTCATCGAAGACGTAGAGCACGCCTTGCTGGTCGCGGCCCATCTCGCCGGCGAGCTTGAGGCGCTGCGCCTCGCCGCCGGAAAGCGCCGGCGTGGCCTCGCCCAGCGTGAGGTAGCCGAGGCCGATCTGCGAGAGCACCTCGAGCCGGCGCGTCACACCCTTGAGCCCGGAGAGGAGCCCCAGCGCCTCGTCCACCGTGAGCCCCATGAGCTCCGGGAGCGAGACGGATTCCGCGTCCTCGCCGGCCTCTCCGGCCTTTGCGCTCGCCGCGCCCCGTCCGCCTGCCGCGGCATGCCCGCGCACGGGCCGGCGGACCTCCGCGGCCTCCGGGGAATAGCGCGAGCCATGGCAGTCCGGGCACTCGATCTCCACGTCGGGCAGGAACTGCACGTCAAGCGAGATGGTGCCCGTGCCGTCGCAGGTGGGGCAGCGCAACGACCCGGTGTTGTAGGAGAAGGCCCCCGCGCGCAGGCCGCGCTCGCGGGCGGCGGGCGTCTGGGCGAAGGCGCGGCGCAGGTCGTCCATGACGCCCGAGTAGGTGGCCACGGTGGAGCGCACGTTGGCGCCGATGGGCGTGGCGTCGATGAGCTCCACGCGGCGTATGCCCGCCGCGTCGCACGAGCGCACGTGGGCCGGCAGCGCCTCGCCAGCCGCCACGGCGCGCAGGGCGGGCACGAGGCTCTCCAGCACGAGCGTCGTCTTGCCGGAGCCCGAGACGCCCGTCACGGCCGTCATGCGCCCCTGCGGAAGCTCGCAGGAAAGCGGGCGCACGGTGTGGATCCGCCCGGTCTCGAGGCGGATGCGTCCCTTGTCGAAGACCTCTGCGGCCGAGCAGCGGCTCCTCACGCGCACCTTGCGCTCGCCGGTGAGGAAGGGCGCGATGCGCGAGGCGGGGCTTGCCTCCACCTCCGCCACGCTTCCCTGGGCGATCACCCGCCCGCCGGCCGCGCCCGAGCCCGGCCCCACCTCTATGAGGTGGTCCGCGTGGCGCAGCACGCGCACGTCATGGTCCACGACAATCACCGAGTTGCCGTCCTCGAGCAGGTCGTCCATGACGCCGAGCAGCCCCTCCACGTTGGAGGGGTGCAGGCCGATGGAGGGCTCGTCGAGCACGTAGAGAACGCCGGTCGTGCGGTTGCGGACGGCACGGGCGAGCTGCACGCGCTGCCGCTCGCCGTTGGAGAGTGTGGAGCTCGCGCGGTCCAGGGCGAGGTACCCCAGCCCGAGCTGGCGCAGGCGCGCCACGGGCTCCGCCATGGAGGCCACGATCTGCTCGGCCATGGGACGCACCTCGGCAGGAAGCGACGGCGCCACCCCCGGCAGCCACGCGGCGAGCTCGTCGAGCGTCATCTCGCAGGCCTCGGCCAGGTTGATGCCGCGCACGATGGGGTCGCGCGCATGGGCGTTGAGCCTGGTGCCGCTGCAGTCCGGGCAGGGCCCCTCGCGCAGGAAGCGCGCGACGCGCCTCATCCCCTTCTCGTCCTTCACGCGGGCGAGCGCGTTCTCCACCGAGTACACGGCGTTGTAGTAGGTGAAGTCCATCTCGCCCGCCGTGTTGGTCTTCTCGTTGTGGTAGAGCATGTGGTGCTTCTCGGCGGGGCCGTGGAACACGAACCTGCGCTCCTTCGGCGTGAGGTCGCGGAAGGGCACGTCGGTGCGCACGCCGCAGTCGCGCGCGATGTCGGCCATGAGGCTCCACATGAGGCTCCCCCACGGCTTGACGGCTCCCTCGTCTATGCTCAGCGACTCGTCCGGCACGAGCGTGGACTCGTCCACCACGCGGCTCACGCCCGTCCCCTGGCAGGTGGGGCAGGCGCCCGTGGAGTTGAACGAGAGCTCCTCGGCGCCGAGCCCCTCGAAGCTCGCACCGCACACCGGGCACACGTAGGGCACCATGAGCGCCTCGTTCATGCCGGGCGGCACGCGATGGCCGTTGGGGCAGGTGTAGGAGCCGACGCGGCTGAACAGGAGCCTCAGCGCGTTCAGGAGCTCGGTCGAGGTGCCGAAGGTGGAGCGCACGCCAGGCACGCCCGGGCGCTGCCTCAGCGCGAGCGCAGCCGGGACGTGCTCCACGGAGTCAACCTCGGCGCGCGTGCTCTGCGTGAGGCGCCGGCGGGTATAGGTGGAGAGCGCCTCCAGGTAGCGGCGGCTGCCCTCAGCATAGAGGACGCCCAGGGCGAGGCTCGACTTGCCGGAGCCCGACACCCCGGCCACTCCCACGAGCTCGCCCAGGGGCACCGAGACGTCCACGTCCTTCAGGTTGTGGACGCGCGCTCCGTGCACGTCTATCGTGCGCGGCCCCATGCTAGGCCTCTGCCTGCTCCTCGAGGTATCCCTCCCAGAACTCGCGCGAGGTGAGCAGCGGCGCGGCGTCCGCCCACTCCCGCCTCGCCTCGTCTCCGCGGTCGCGATAGGCGCGCATGACGCGACGATAGCGGCGGCGCAGCCCCTCCCAGCGGGCGAGGTCCATGTGGCGCACGTGGGCGCGCGAGCCGCCCGTGTCGTAGGAGACGAGCGTCGTGTGGCCGAGCGTGCGACGCAGCGGGTAGGCTCCGCGAGCGTAGTAGACGGCGGCAGGCACGTCGGTGCGCAGGGCGTTGGGCAGCATGTGCGTGTCGGGCATCACGAACTCGAGCGCCTTGTAGGCCATGGGATAGCGCTTCCTGTCGTCAAGGTAGGCGGGGTCGGCGGGGGCCGCAGCCACCGCGGCGGCGTCCTCGCCGGAAAGCTCGCCCACGTCCTGGAGCCGCTCGTTGCGCGAGGCCACGGAGGCGAAGAGCGCCGAGCCGTTCACGTGCTCCAGGAAGGCGGGGCCCTTCAGGAAGTCGGCCACGCCGTCCAGCATGAGGTCGCAGATGTCGTAGCTCATGGCGCGCAGGTAGATGCCGAAGGTCCGCGAGAAGCGCATGAGCACGGCCGCGTCGATGCCGAGGTCGTCCACGGCGTTGGCGATGAGCAGGTTGCGCACGTACATGTACTCGTCCACCGACGCGCGGAAGCGGCCCTCGAACATGGAGTGCCACACGCAGATGCCGTCCATCGTCATGTAGGTGGGGTCGCACCTCATGCCGAACTCGACGTCGTCGCAGCGCACGAACACCGGCAGCGGCAGCCCGTTGCGCCGGATCGCCGAGGTGGGGATGCAGCTGTACCACCAAGCGCCGTAGGTGCGGTCGAGCTCGACGTCGAACGCCTCGATGTGCGCAGCGTTGCGCGGCACGTCCACGGGCAGGCCGTGCGGCTTGATGCTGCGGTACACGCCGGTGGGCGTGACGCGCGAGACGTCCTCGAAGAACTCGCCTGGCGCCTGCATCTTGAGCATGGCGCCGTTCAGGAAGGCGTCGCGGTACTCGTCGGAGACGAGCGAGAGCAGGGCGAACGTGCGCTTGAGGCTCTCCGGCAGAACGGTCACGTCGTCGTCCATGAGCAGCACGTGGGTGGCCTCCCAATCGAGGGCGGCCATCATGCCGCGGGCGAAGCCGCCGGCGCCGCCCACGTTGGGGTTGGGTATGACCTCGACTCCGCCGCCGGAGAGCGCGCCCACGTCGAGCGTGCGGCCGTTGTCCACCACGAACATGCGGAAGTGCGAGGCTATGGGTTCGTCGCAGCCCAGGACCTGGTCGCGGACTGCCTCGATGTTGGGCACGATGTAGGACTCGTTCTTGAAGGTGGTGGTGCACAGGGCGAGCTCCACCGGACGGGGACGGCTCTCGTCCACCTCGCAGAAGTAGGCGCCCGAGTGCAGCAGCGTCGTGCCCTCGCTCTCGATGCGCACTCCCGCGAGCTCGGCGCCGAAGAGGGGCACCTTCGCCTCGAAGGAGACGGGCTCCTCGGAGCCCTCGAAGACGACGATCGGGTGGGGCTCCACGATGATGTCGGGGCCGTGGGAGCCCACGGCCGTGCCCATCACGCGGCAGGGGTCGCCCGAGAGCTCGAGGCGCACGTAGAACTCGTCGAGCTCGCAGTAGCGCCGCCACTTCTCGGCCGAGAGCGCGTTGAGGTAGGTCGCGAGGTCCACCGTGCCCGTGATGCGGAGCGCCTGGCGCGCCTCGTCGTAGGAGGCCGTGCCGGCGGAGGCGTCCCACAGAAGCCCCGGCGCCTCGGCGAGGACGGACGTGGGACGAAGGATCATCTCAGATAGCTTGTAGCGCATGTCACATGCCGCCTTCCTGGTCACGAGAAACGGCGTCGCCCCGCTCGGAGGACCTGCCCATGGCAAGGGCCACGTCCTGCGCGAGGGCGCGCGGGCCGTCCTGGCACGCGGTCCATGCGGCCTCGCCCGCGAGCCACAGGCCGTAGCGGACCGACGAGAGCGGGCGCGGCCCCAAGGAGAGCATCCGCTCGTAGGCGGCCCGCGTCGAGGGCGCGACGGAGCCTATGGAGCCCACGAGGCACGGGTCCATGCGCCGTGCCATGCGCTGGGCCTCCGCGCGGACCTCGGGCGTGAGGCTCGTCCACTCGCGCAGCGCGCGGTCGAGGGCCTTCATGCCCACCACGCAGTTCGCGCGCAGGATGCCCCGGTCGGCGACGCCGAGCCGCTCGAGCACGTCCTGGCGGTCGTGCCAGCGGGCCACGCCGAGCCCGGCGGTGGCGCTCGCCGTCGAGGAGCCGGGCATGTCCTCGCGGTAGCAGTAGTACTCGTCGTCGGTGTAGGCGATGGTCTCCGCCTGGGCGAGCGTCTCCACGCAGAAGGGGTTGTCCACCCAGCCGCCACCGGGCTCCTCCATCATGCGGATGTCGTGTCCGAGCAGGAAGTCGCGCCGGTAGAGCGCGCTCCAGATGGAGGGATGGTACTCGATGAGCTGCGGGGCTTCCGCCAGGCGGAAGGGCATGCGGCGCGGCCTCACCCGTCCGTGCAGGTGGCTGTGGCGCTCCTCCAGCTGCCCGTCACGCCCGCGCAGGACGCGCACGTAGGAGGACTTCACCACGTCGGGCATCCCGTAGAGGCAGGCAAGCTCGAAGAGCTCGTCGTAGGCGCCCGGGCGGATCCAGTCGTCCGACTCGAGGATGGCCACGTAGGTGCCGCGGGCCTCGCCGAGCGCGCGGTTGATGGTGGCGCCGTAGCCCCTGTTGGAGCCGCCCAGCACCTGCACGCGCGCATCCTCGGAGGCCACCTGGCGCTGCACCTGGGCGGTGCCGTCGGTCGAGCCGTCGTCCACGCACACCACCTCGATGGAGGCACGTGTGCTCGTCAGGGCGCTCCTGAGGGCGCGGCCGAGCGTCTGCTCGGCGTTGTGGGCAGGCACCAGGATGCTCACGTCCACGCCGCTTGCGCCCATGCCAGCCACCTCATTCACCCCTGTTGTAGTTACGATAGGCCTCGCACACGGTGGCCGTGGGGCCGAGCATGCGCTGCTTGCCCTTCTCGATCCAGCACACGCGGTCGCACATGCGCTCCACCAGGTCGATGCTGTGGCTCACGAGCAGCACCGTGACGTTGCCCGAGTCCATGAGCTCCTGGATGCGATTCTCGCACTTGCGCTGGAACAGGAAGTCGCCCACGGAGAGCGTCTCGTCCACAATCAGCACGTCGGGCTCGGTGATGGTGGCGATGGCGAAGGCGATGCGCGCCACCATGCCGCTCGAGTAGTTCTTGAGCGGCATCTCCATGAAGTCCTTGAGCTCGGCGAACTCCACGATGTCGTCGAAGTGCTCGTCG
>CADBMC010000161.1 GCA_902795635.1 uncultured Coriobacteriaceae bacterium
CGCGTGCCCAAAGTTGAGTTTCGCTAGCAATTTGGGCCCAAAGTCGAGTTTCGCGTGCCAGAACTTGAGTTTCGCAAGCGGCAGCATCCGAGAAGCTCGATCTTCGAACGCCGGCGTGCCCGAAACCAAGTTGCCCGCGGCCAATGTTGCGTTGCCGTCTCCTTGGCCCTTGCCTGCGACATCGCGCCCGAGGCGTCGCATAGAATGGGCGGGATCGAGGATGCTTCAGCCAGGCGCCCACGTGCGGGCGCCATCCCGAAAGAGGAGGAGGCCGGATGCCGCTCTCAAAGGAAGACGTGCGCGGGATTGCGGACTACGCCCGCATCGCGCTCACCGATGCCGAGCTCGAGGAGATGACCGCCTACATGAACGATGCGGTGGCCATGCTCGAGCCCATCCGCCAGCTCGACACCGAGGGCGTCGAGCCCACCTACCACCCCATCGGCGACCTCTCGAACGTCATGTCCGACGACGTGGTGGACGACTCGGTGCGCGCGCTGCCGCTCGACGTGGCGCTTCAGAACGCGAGCTCCTCCGAGGGCCGCTTCTTCCGCGTCCCGTCCATCCTAGGCGACGAGGGAGGCGACTTCTGATGGCAAACGTCGACGAGCTCTCCGCCGCCCGCATCGCGGCAGGCGTCGCCGCCGGGGACTTCTCGGCAGAGGAGGTCGCCAAGGCCTCGCTCGACGCCATCGAGGCACGAGACGGCGAGGTCCAGGCGTTCCTCGAGGTCTCGGCCGAGCTGGCCCTGGATGCCGCTCGCGCCACCGACGCGCGCCGCGCGGCGGGCGAGCCGCTTGGCCCCATGGCGGGCGTGCCGGTGGCCTTCAAGGACAACATGCACCTCGTGGGCACCCATACCACCTGCGCCTCCCGGATGCTGGAGAGCTACGAGTCCACCTACACCGCCACCTGCGTGCAGCGCCTGCTCGATGCAGGGGCCACGCCTCTGGGCAAGGCGAACATGGACGAGTTCGCGTTCGGCTCCTCCACGGAGACGAGCCACTTCCATCCCACGCACAACCCGTGGGACCTCGAGCGCGTGCCCGGCGGCTCGTCGGGCGGGTCTGCCGCGGCGGTTGCTGCGGGCGAGGCGTGCGTGAGCCTCGGCTCGGACACCGGCGGCTCCATCCGCCAGCCCGCGAGCCTGTGCGGCGTCGTGGGCCTCAAGCCCACCTACGGGGCCGTGAGCCGCTATGGCGTCGTCGCCTTCGGCAGCTCGCTGGACCAGGTGGGCCCCTTCGGCCGGCGCGTCGAGGACGTCGCCCTTGCCATGAACGCGCTCGTGGCCGGCGGCCACGACCCCTACGACTCAACGAGCCAGGACTGCCCGGTGGACTTCCTCGAGCACCTGGAGGAGGGCGTCGAGGGCCTGCGCGTGGGAGTCGTGCCCCGGCTCATGGACGCGGCGGGCCTCGATCCCGAGGTGCGCGACGCCGTGGAGGGCGCGCGCCGCATGCTCGAGGGCGCGGGCGCCGAGGTCGTCGAGGTTGACCTCCCGCACATCGACGCCGCCATCTCCGCCTACTACGTGATCGGCCCGTGCGAGGCGTTCTCCAACCTCGCGCGCTTCGACGGCGTGCGCTACGGCTACCAGGAGCCGGGGTGCTCCACCCTGGCCGAGCAGTCCGCGCTCTCGCGCGCCCACGGCTTCGGCGCGGAGGCCAAGCGTCGCCAGATGCTCGGCGCCTACCTGCTGGCGAGCGGCGTCTACGACGAGTACTACGTGCCCGCCCAGAAGGCCCGCACGCTCATAACGCAGGACTACGTGCGTGCCTTCGGGCGCTGCGACGCCATCCTCATGCCGTCCGCCCCGCGCACGGCGTTCAGGTTCGGCGAGATATCGGACCCGACGCAGATGTATCTCTCCGACATGTACACGATCTCGTGCAACATCGCCGGCAACGGCGGCATCTCGGTGCCGCTCGGCCTCGGGGCCGCCTCCGGGCTGCCGGTCTCCGCCCAGCTCCAGGGCCCCGCCTTCAAGGACCGCGTGCTGCTGCGCGTCGCCCGTGCGCTCGAGCGCGAGGTGGAGGCGGCGGGGACGAAGGCCATGGGCGCCGTCGCGCCCGAGTTCGCCGGAAGGGGAGGTGAGCTCTGATGAAGGAGCTGTCCCAGGTGCTCGAGGACTGGGAGGCCGTGATCGGCCTCGAGGTCCACACCGAGCTCACCACGCTCGACACGAAGATGTTCTGCAACTGCCGGCTGAGCCACGACGACCCCCCCAACACCAACGTGTGCCCGGTGTGCCTGGGCATGCCCGGCGCGCTGCCGGTGCCCAACCGGAAGGCCATCCAATACATCGTCATGGCGGGGCTCGCCACGAACTGCGAGATCCAGCGCCACTCGATGTTCTATCGCAAGCACTACTTCTATCCGGACATGGCCAAGAACTTCCAGACCACGCAGGGCCCCGTGGCCTTCTGCATGCATGGCCACCTGGACCTGGGCGTCTCCGGGGCAGCCGCGGCCGAGCGCCCGGACGCCACGATCGAGAAGGCAGAGGACGGCTCCTACACCACGCCCATCCGCATCCTGCGCATCCACATGGAGGAGGACGCCGC
>CADBMC010000162.1 GCA_902795635.1 uncultured Coriobacteriaceae bacterium
AGGTCGGGGCCGAGGCCCCAGTGGGCCTTCGGCTCGAAGTCGAACTCGCGCGGGGTGCCCCAGCGGCGCACCTCAGGGTTCTCGGAGTCGTCGTGGCCGAAGGGCACGCTCGGGTCGGGGATGTTGGGGATGCGCGAGACGAGGTCGAACAGCTCGTCCTCGCACTTGGTGCGCTCGGCGTCGAGCTCGGAGATGCGGTCCTTGTTGGAGGCGACCTCGGCCTTCGCGGCCTCGGCCTCGTCCTTCTTGCCCTCGCGCATGAGCTGGCCGATCTGCTTGGAGACGGCGTTGCGCTTGGCCTGGAGGCCCTCCACCTCGCTGATGAGGGAGCGACGGCGCTCGTCGAGCTCGAAGAACCTCTCGCGATCCCACGATGCGTTGCGGTTCCTGCAGGACTCGTCAACGACGTCGGGGTTCTCTCGTACGAACTTGATATCGAGCATGGTTCTCCCTCGTTTCGACGGCAAGAGCAGGTCAAGTATATACTTGTGCCCACGAGCCGGCCCCATCGCCGGCACATGCCCACGATGTTCGAGAGGGGTCGTGATGGATCAGGTGTCTTCCTTCTTCTCCTGGCTGTTCGGCACACGCCAGGGCGCGATCGTCCTCGTGCTCGGGGGAATCGTCTTCTTCCTCATCATCGCGTTCGTCCTGGAGCGCCGCACCCGCCAGATCTACAAGGAGCACGAGAAGTCCGAGGACGACTTCACGCTCTTCGATGACGACGAGGACGGCTGGAGCGACTTCGAGGACGACAACAAGTAGCGCGACGAGCAGCGCGAGCGCCTGCAGGGGCGCACGGTCGGCGCCGGATGGCGCACGGATGGGGCGAGCGGACCCTGCCGCCCCGCGATTCTCGGAGGCGAGCATGCAACCAAAGCAACTTCGCACGCCGCATTTCAGCTGCAACCCGAAGTCCTACCTCTGGGGCGCCAGGCTCCGCGAGCTGGCGGACGCAGCCGAGCGCTACGCCGCAGAGCTCGACATCGACTGCCTCTTCTCCGCCCAGCTCGTCGACCTGCCCTATGTGGCCGAGCACTGCCCGCACCTCACGCCTGAGGCGCAGGCCATAGACCCCATCGTGCCGGGCCGCGGCATGGGCGCCATCCTGCCCGAGGCCCTCGCCGACGCAGGCGTGCAGGTGGCCTTCATCAACCACGCGGAGCGTCCGTGCACGCTGCACCAGATCTCCGAGAGCATCCGGCGCTGCAGCGAGGTGGGGATCCTCTCCATGGTCGCCACCGACACCGTGGACGACGCCAAGGCCGTGGCCGAGCTCCATCCCGACCTCATGGTGTGCGAGCTCACGAGCCTGATCGGCACGAGCAAGGTTGCCGACGAGTCCTACATGCGCGAGACGCGCGAGGCGGTGAAGGCCATCTCGCCCAAGACGCTCGTCCACCAGGGCGCGGGCATCCACTCGGGCAAGGACGTGTACGAGACCCTCATGCGCGGGGCCGACGGCACGGGCGCCACCTCGGGAATCGTATGCGCCGACGACCCGGTGGCGATGCTGCACGAGATGATGGCCGCCTGCGCCCAGGCCCGAGACGACCTGGCGGCGCGGGGCTAGCGCGCGAGGCCAGGACACGCGGCTAGAACTTCTTCGCCATCTCGTAGGTCTCGGCGCGAAGCTCGCGGATGGCCTCCGGCACCTGCGAGATGTCGTAGGGCGTCATCTGGTACACCCAGTTCACCCAGTTGCGGTACAGCAGGTTCGCGTGCGCGCGCCAGGTGAAGATGGGCTGCCTGGAGGGGTCGTCGCCGGGGAAGTAGTGCTCGGGCACCTCGATGGGCAGCCCCGCCTCGATGTCGCGGCGGTACTCCTCGGCCAGCGTGTCGCGGCCGTACTCGAAGTGCCCCATCACGTAGACCTCGTGGAAGTCCGGGGTGGCTATGAGGGCGGGCCCGCTCTCGGCGCCCTTCGAGAGCACCTCCAGCTCCGGGTGGGCCTTGAGGTCGGCGGGGTCGATCGCGGCGTGGCGCGAGTGCGGCATGGCGTGCACCTCGTCGAAGCCGTTGGTGAGGAAGTTGTACTCGTCCATGAGCCGCTGCGGGAAGACGCCGAAGAGCTTCTGCGGGAGCTGGTGCTTGGGGATGCCGTAGAGGTGCCAGAGCCCGGCGAGGGCGCCCCAGCACAGGTACATGGTGGAGAAGACGTGCTCCTGGCTCCAGTCCATGATCTCGCAGAGCTCGTCCCAGTAGTCCACCTCCTCGAACTCCATCTGCTCCACGGGGGCGCCGGTGACGATGAGGCCGTCGTAGTCCTTGTCGCGGTAGGCGTCGAAGGTGTCGTAGAACTTGACCAGGTGGTCCTTGGAGACGTGCGTGGACTCGTGCGTGGAGACGCGCATGAAGTCGATGTCCGTCTGGATGGGTGACTTGGAGAGCAGGCGTAGGATCTGGGTCTCCGTCTCGATCTTCTTGGGCATGAGGTTCAGGATCGCGATCTTGAGCGGGCGGATGCGCTGGTTGGACGCGGCGTCCTCCTCGAGCGCGAAGATGCGCTCGTCGTGGAGGGTCCTCTTCGCGGGGAGGCCGTCGGGGATGCGGATGGGCATGGGTCGTTCCTAACCGGGGAGGCGGCAGCGCCCCCTTCCCAACTCGTGTCATGCGCAGCAGTTATGGCGCAGCATAACGATAGACGTCAGAGCACGTATTATGCTTGTTGGAACGAAGAATGACAAAGCAGGCCGGGAGTCCCAGGGCACCTCGGTCGCAGGACGCGAGGTTCGCTCACATGGCAGACACGTTCGAGTTCACCGGTCTCGACGAGACCATCCTAAGGGGCGTGGAGGCGCTCGGCTTCACGTCGCCCACTCCCGTGCAGGCGCAGGCCATCCCCCTCGTGCTCGACGGGCGCGACGTCGTGGCCTCCGCCCAGACGGGCACCGGCAAGACGGCCGCCTTCGCCCTTCCCGCGCTGCAGCGCATCGCGCGCGAGGGCTACGGCAGGCGCGCCGAGGCCAAGGGGGAGCACGGGCCGTTCGCCCTGGTGGTGACCCCCACGCGCGAGCTCGCGCAGCAGATCGAGGACGTCGTGGAGGTCGTGTGCGGCGTGACCGGCCAGTCCAGCGTCGTGGTGGTGGGCGGCGCCAAGTACGAGCCGCAGATCAAGGCCATCAAGCGCGGCTGCGACATGCTCGTGGCCACGCCGGGGCGCCTCATCGACCTCATGGAGCGCAAGGCGGTGCGGCTCGACCAGGTGGAGGTCCTCGTGCTGGACGAGGCCGACCGCATGCTGGACATGGGCTTCTGGCCGAGCGTGCGCCGGATCCTGCACGCCGTGCCCAAGGGCCGCCAGACGCTGCTGTTCTCGGCCACGATCCCGCCCGCGATCAAGTCCACGGTGGACACGATGCTCACCGACCCGGCCTACGTAGAGATCGCCCGCATAGGCGAGACGGCCTCCACCGTGGAGGAACGCCTCTGCCCCGTGACCCAGGGCCAGAAGACGCAGCTGCTCGAGGCGCTGGTGGGCCGCTGCCATCCCGAGCGCGTGCTCGTGTTCTGCCGCACCAAGCACCGCGTGGACGAGGTGAGCGAGACGCTTCGGCGCGCTGGCCTCAAGACGCAGGTCATGCACTCCGACCGCCCGCAGAAGGCGCGCGAGCGGGCGCTCGAGCAGTTCCGCGAGGGCAAGGCGCAGGTGCTCGTGGCCACGGACGTGATGAGCCGCGGCATCGACGTGGAGGGCATCGACGCCGTCGTGAACTTCGACGTGCCGCTGGACCCGGAGGACTACGTCCACCGCATCGGGCGCACGGGCCGCGCCGGCGCCACCGGCCAGGCCTTCACCTTCGTGGCCCCCGACGAGATAAGCCCGCTGCGCGAGATCGAGTACTTCACCGGCAAGCTCATCCCCACGTGGGACCTCGAGGGCTTCGACTACGACGCCACCCGCATCGTTCCCAACGCGCACCGCGGCACGAAGAAGCCCACGCGCACGATGTTCTCCGGCTCGCGCTCGCGCGGGCGCGGACCTGCGGGCGGGCGCTACGGAAGGCACGCCTAGCATGGCAGCCGGGCCCGAGGGCGCGGAAGGCATCGTCGTCCGCCCCGCCGAGGAGGGCGACCTCCCCGAGCTCCTCGCCATCTACAACCACGAGGTGGCAAACGGCACGGCCACCTACGACCTCGAGCCGGCGACCCTCGCCGAGAGGGCCGCGTGGATGGCCGCCCACGACACGGGCGAGGCCGCGCTCACGGGCACGCATCCTCTGGTCGTGGCCGCGCTGCCCGAGGACGGCCGCCCCGGCGGGCGCGCGGCGGGCTACGCGAGCCTCTCCCCCTACCGCGGCAAGGGCGGCTACGCCGCCACCGTGGAGCTCTCCGTGTACGTGCACCAGGACATACGCGGGCGCGGCATCGGCACGCTGCTCATGCGGCACGTGATCTGCCTCGCGCGCGCGAACGAGGGCATCCACGTGGTGCTCTCCGTCGTGGACAGCGCCAACGCCGGCTCGATCCGCCTGCACGAGCGGCTCGGCTTCGTCGAGGTGGGACGCGTGCGCGAGGGCGCGCGCAAGTTCGGGCGCTGGCTGGACGACGTCACCCTCGAGCTCGTGGTCTAGGCGCCGTCAGGCGGCCGTCACGCGCCGCAAGGCGGTCGTCATGCGTCGCCAGGGCCTTCAGCCTTGCGGGCGGCGCGTCGGGCGCGGAAGAACGCGCGGAGCACCTCGGCGCACTCCTCCTGCCTCACGCCGCCCTCCACCAGGAAGGCGTGGTTGAGCCGAGGGTCGTCGTGAACGTCGTAGAGGGTGCCCAAGGCGCCTGCCTTGGGATCGGGCGCCCCAAAGACGCAGCGGTCGATGCGGGCGTTCACCATGAGGCCGGCGCACATGAGGCAGGGCTCGAGCGTGACGTAGACGCTGCATCCGGTGAGCCGCCAGCGCCCCAGCCTGCGCGCCGCCGCCTCCAGCGCCAGGAACTCCGCATGGGCGGCGGGGTCGCGGTCGGACTCGCGGCGGTTGTGTGCGCGCGCCACCTCCACGCCATCGCATACCACGACGGCGCCGATGGGCACCTCGCCCTCCTCCGCGGCGCGGCGTGCCTCGTCCAGGGCCACGCCCATCCAGTGCTCGTCGTCTTGCATCGCCGCCGCCTCCCTTCGCCAGAGCGATCCCGAACCCCCGCGCGGCGGCCGCGGTCGGCATCTCGCGCGGCCGCTCCCGGCGCCCGCCCAGGCAGGGCGGGGCAGGCCCGGCGGGCCAAGCGGGACCAAGTAGGATAATCTTAGAGGCCCGGAGGAGTGGCAGAGCGGACGATTGCAGCGGTCTTGAAAACCGCCAGGCGGGTCACCGTCTCGAGGGTTCGAATCCCTCCTCCTCCGCCTATGAGAACCCAGGAGAGTCCCCGCTGCGGGACGGCTTGGAGGAACCCATGGTCGCTCTCATCGTCGTCATCGCCATCGTCGTCGTGCTGCTCCTCGCATACATCAGCCTGAGGAACGGCATCGTACGGGCGTCCAACCGCTGCGAGAACGCCTGGCAGACCATCGACACGCAGCTCCAGCGCCGCAACGACCTCATCCCGAACCTGGTGGAGACCGTCAAGGGCTACGCGGCGCACGAGTCCGGCACGCTCGAGGCCGTGACGAGCGCCCGCGCCGCCGTGCAGAGCGCGAAGAGCCCCGAGGCCAAGATGCAGGCCGGCAACGCCCTCACCGACTCGCTGAGCCACCTGTTCGCCGTGGCCGAGGGGTACCCCGAGCTCAAGGCCAACGCGAACTACCAGCAGCTGCAGTCCGAACTCACCGACACCGAGAACAAGATCAGCTACGCGCGCCAGAGCTACAACGACTGCGTGCTGAACTACAACAACGCCATCGAGACCTTCCCCGGCTCGGCCGTGGCCAGCCTGAGCCACTTCGAGCGCAAGCAGGGATTCGAGGCAGCATCCACCGCGCGCGAGGCGCCGCAGGTGAAGTTCTAGCCGTCGCCGGTCCAGCCCCCGAGGCGCCACGGCGCCGGAAGGCACCGCGACGACGCACGAAAGAAGGCGGCCGGAGCGCCACGCGCCCCGGCCGCCTCTCATGTGGCTCGTGCCTTGCGGCCGGCCCTACGGCCGCTGCCCCGCAACCTTACGCGAAGGGGTTCTCGGTGGGGTACGGGAGGCTCTTGGGCTGGTTGTAGGAGATGTCCTTCACGCCCAGGAAGCGGAAGACGCTCCACAGCGTCTTGCCCACGTGGTCGAACGCCACGGCGCCATGGTGCGGGAAGCGCTTCTCGAGCAGCACGTGACGGTAGAAGCGGCCCATGTCGTGGATGCCGAAGGCGCCGATGCCGCCGAACGACTCGCAGCGCACGTCGAGGACCTCGCCCTCGGCCACGTAGGCGCGGAGCTCGCCCTCGGAGTCGCACTGCAGGCGGAAGAACGTGATGGGGCTCGGCGCGATATCGCCCTCGAGCGTGCCACGCGTGATGTCGGGCTCGGAGCCCTCGGGCTCGATCAGGCGGTGCTGGATGAGCTGGAAATGCACGGTGCGGTTCGAGCACATCTTGCAGCTCGGGGTGTTGCCGCAGTGGAAGCCCATGAAGGTGTCGGTGAGCGAGTAGTCGTAGCGGCCGGCGATCTGCTCGTCGTAGACCTGCTGGGGCACCGTGTTGTTGATGTCGAGCAGCGTCACGGCGTCGAGCGTGGCGCAGGCGCCGATGTACTCGGAGAGTGCACCGTAGATGTCGACCTCGCAGCTCACCGGGATGCCACGGGACGCGAAGCGGCTGTTCACGTAGCAGGGCTCGAAGCCGAACTCCTTCGGGAAGGCCGGCCAGCACTTGTCGGCGAAGGCCACGTAGTCGCGCGCGCCCTTGTGGGCCTCGGCCCAGTCGAGCAGCGTGAGCTCGAACTGCGCGAGGCGATCGAGCAGGTCGGGGTAGTAGTTGCCCTCGCCCATCTCGGCGGCCATGTCGGCCGCGACGTCCTTGATGCGCGGATCGCCGGCGTGCTCGCGGAAGCTCGCCAGAAGGTCGAGCTCGGAGTTCTCCTCGATCTCCACGCCAAGCTCGTAGAGGCCCTTGATCGGAGCGTTGCAGGCGAAGAAGTCCTGCGGGCGCGGCCCGAAGGTGATGATCTTGAGGCCCTTGAGGCCAAGCAGGACGCGGGCGACCGGCACGAAGTCGATCATCATCTGGGCGATGTCGGCCGCCGTGCCCACGGGGTACTCGGGGATGTAGGCCGGGATGTGGCGCATGCCCAGGTTGTAGGAGCAGTTGAGCATGCCGCAGTAGGCATCGCCGCGGCCGCCCACCAAGTCGCCGTCGCCCTCGGCGGCGCCCACGTACATGCACGGGCCATCGAAGCGCTGGGCGATGAGGGTCTCGGGGGTCTCGGGCCCGAAGTTGCCCAGGAACACGCAGAGCGCGTTCGCGCCGGCGTCGGTGGCCTCCTGGACGGCGGCCAGCATATCGGTCTCGCTCTCGACCATCCTGCTCACGAGGATCACGTCGAGGCCGCGCTCGCGGCAGGCGTCGACTATCGCGGCGCTGCGGCGCTGCGAGAGGTCGCGCGGAAAGCAGTCCCTGCTCACGGCGACGAGGCCGAGCCTCACGTTGGGGACGTTCGTAATCTGCATCAGAATCCTCTCCTCCTTGTGGCGCGGCACGCGTGCCGCGCCGACTCGCCTGCCATCCGGCAGGCGCTCCTTCTTATTGTGCCATTTGCGCCATGAGCTGGTAGCTCTGCCTGAGCGCAGGGTAGAGGCCGTGCCACACCTGGTAGCGTTCGTCGTAGGCGCCGACCATGTTGGGATCAGGCTCGATGCGCTCGCGCACGGACACGAGCTTGCGCGCGCACTCCTCCACGGAGGGGTACGCCCCGCAGGCAACCGCGGCGAGCATGGCCGCGCCGTAGCCCGGGCCCTGCTCGGTGGCGGGCACCTCGAGCGTGATGCCCAGGACGTCGGCGAGCATGCGAAGCCAGAGCTTGGAGGCCGCGCCGCCTCCGCACACCGTGGAGCTCTCCGGACGGATCCCCTGGGCGCGCGCGATGTCGAGGCAGTCGCGGAACGCGAAGGCCACGCCCTCCAGCACGGCGCGCGTCATCTCGGCTCGGGGCGTGTCCATGCGCAGCCCCACGAAGGCGCCACGGGCATTCACGTCGTTGTGCGGCGAGCGCTCGCCCATGAGATAGGGCAGGAAGTAGGCCTGCTGGAGGCTCACGGCATGCTCGTCGATGCCCGCCTGCTCGCCGGCGATGTCCTTGGATCCGAGCACGTCCTCCACCCACCACTTGTTGCAGCTCGCGGCCGAGAGGATGCACCCCATGAGGTGGTATCCGCCGTCGGCGTGGTCGAAGGAGTGCAGGGCGTTCGCGTGGTCCACGCGGAAGGCCTTGCTCGTCATGAAGATGGTGCCCGAGGTGCCCAGGCTTATGTTGCAGCGCCCGTCGCCCACGGCGCCGGTGCCCACCGCGGCGGCTGCGTTGTCGCCGGCGCCCGCGCACACGACGCAGCCAGCGGGTATGCCGAGGCGCCCTGCCACCTCGGGAAGCACGGTGCCTATGGGCTCGGCGCTCTCGAAGAGGCGCGGCAGCTGGCGCTCGTCCACGCCGCACACATCGAGCATCTCGGGCGACCAGCGACGATGCTCCACGTCGAGCAGCAGCATTCCGGAGGCGTCCGAGCAGTCGGTGGCGTGCACGCCCGTGAGCCGGTAGTTCACGTAGTCCTTCGGGAGCATGATCTTGTCGATCCGCGCGAAGAGCTCGGGCTCCTCGTCGCGCATCCATAGGAGCTTGGGCGCCGTGAAGCCCGCGAAGGCGATGTTGGCCGTCCAGGCGGAGAGCTTGTCACGGCCCACCACGTCGTTCAGGTAGGAGACCTGCTTGGTGGTGCGGCCGTCGTTCCACAGGATGCAGGGACGGATCACCTCGTCGTTCGCGTCCAGCACGACGAGGCCGTGCATCTGGCCGCCGCAGCCGATGCCCGCCACCTGGCTCGCGTCGTGGCCCTCCAGGAGCTCGGGCACGCCGGCCAGGACCGCCTCCCACCAGTCCCTCGGGTCCTGCTCGGACCAGCCGGGATGGGGGAACTCGATGGGATAGCCCTTGCTCACAATGTTGAGGATCTTGCCGTCCTCGTCCATGAGCAGCAGCTTCGTTGCAGACGTGCCTAGGTCGATGCCTATGTAGAGCATCAATTCCCCTTCCGTCTCCGGGAGGCCCTGGCATGCGGACGCGGCCCGACGACACGCGGAACGGCGCCTTTGTCAGGGCATTGTCATGCATGAGTGTAGCGGTCATGTCGGCGCCCCACGAGACGCGTAGCGTGTACAATTGCGGCGCATCGCCACCCGGCCCCAGCGCGCCCACGCCCGTGGAAGCCGCCTAGCGACGCAGCACCGCAGTCCAAGCAGAGAGGTCTTTGATGAAACCCCGACCTAACAGTCGATGACCCCTTGCGACGTGCCTCCCTGAGTCGCGCCCAAGGGGTGTGACCGGCGCCCCCAGGGCGCACACCGCGCCTGCGTCCTGCTCGGCCGCAGGCGAAGTACCAAGGGAGAGCACACATGATCTACCTATCCCAGATGCTGGGCACCCCCGTCATGGACGCCGAAGGCAAGAAGATCGGCACCGTGAACGACCTGGGCATCGCCACCGGCGAGGTCTTCCCTCGCGTCACCTCGCTCGCCTTCGAGGGCCCCGAGAAGACGCCGTTCATGATCTCGTGGCGCAAGTACGTGGACTCGTTCGCCGCCGACGAGGTGGACCTCAAGGTCCCCGCGGAGGACATCCGCTTCTCCTACCTGCAGCCCGACGAGGTCCTCATCGCGCGCGACCTGCTCAACAAGCAGATCG
>CADBMC010000163.1 GCA_902795635.1 uncultured Coriobacteriaceae bacterium
CGCGAGATGCACCAGTCCGGGCGCTGGGCCACCATGGCGCCGATGCGCTTGGAGGCATGCGCCGGGTACCACTTGACCTTGTTTTCGATGGCATCGAGCGCCTCGTCGCGCAGGCCCGTCTTGTCCATGGAGACGAACCACTGGTCGGTGGCGCGGAAGATCACGGGGTTCTTGCAGCGCCAGCAGTGCGGGTAGGAGTGGGTGATCTTGACGGCGGCCACGAGCGTGCCGCGCTCGCGCAGCCACTCGATGATCTTGGGGTTGGCCTCGTCGGTGTCCATGCCGGAGAAGGGGCCGCCCGTCCCGAGCCCGTCGCCCTTGTAGTACCTGCCGTCGTCATCGACCGGCATGATGACCGGGATGCCCTTGGCGACGCCCACGTTGTAGTCGTCGATGCCGTGGCCGGGGGCGGTGTGCACCACGCCGGTGCCCTCGTCGGTGCCCACGAAGTCGCCGGTGATGAAGCGGCCCTTCTCGCCCTCGAAGATGGGGTGCGCATAGGTGAGGCCCTGCTGCTCGAGCTCCTCGCCCGTGGCGTGCCAGGGCTCGCCGGACTCGTCGGTGGCGAGCTCGAGCTCCCAGCCAACCGTCTCGCACACCTTCTCCTTCAGGGCATCCGCCACGATCGCGGCGCGGCCCTCGTGGACGAGCGCGACGTAGCGCATGTCCGGGCCGCACACCACGGCGGCGTTGGCCGGCAGCGTCCAAGGGGTCGTGGTCCAGATCATGACGTCGCAGGCGCCCTCGAAGGCCTCGAGGCCCTTCGGCGCCGCGTCCATGCGATACAGCACGAAGATCGAGGGGCTCGTCTCGTCGCCGTACTCGATCTCGGCCTCGGCGAGGGCGGTGTGGCAGTGCTTGCACCAGTGGACCGGCTTGCGGCCGCGGTAGATGGCGCCCTTGTCGTAGATCTCCTTGAAGACCTGGATGTCGGCCGCGTCATGCACGGGATAGAAGGTGAGGTAGGGATGGTCCCAGTCGCCCAGCACGCCCAGGCGCTTGAAGCCCTCGCGCTGCACGTCGATGTTCTCCACGGCGTACTCGCGGCACAGGCGGCGGATCTCCACCTTGCTCAGGCTGTTGAACCTCTCGGTGCCCAGCTCGGTCTCCACCTTGTGCTCGATGGGCTGGCCGTGGCAGTCCCAGCCGGGGACGTAGCGCACGCTCTTGCCCTGCATCATCCAGTAGCGGTTGATGAAGTCCTTCGAGATCTTGTTCATGGCGTGGCCGATGTGGATGGGGCCGTTGGCGTAGGGAGGGCCGTCGTGCAGGACGAAGACGTCATGGCCTTCGTTCTTCTTGAGCTGCTGCTCGTAGACGTGGTTGTCCTGCCACGCCTTGAGGCGCTTGGGCTCGTTGGCCGCAAGCCCCGCGCGCATCGGGAACCCCGTCTTCGGGAGGTTCATCGTCTTCCGGTACTCGTTCGCCACGCTCTCTCCCCTCTTCCAGGGCATCAAAAAAGACGCCCGTCCCGTCTGCTGGGACGAAGCGCCTCTACTCAGCATCGCAGGGCAAGCGCACCTCGCATGTTTCCACCCAGCATGCGGACCTCTCCGCGGACTCGGCTGGCCTGTCTCGGCGGCTCATTCCGGCGACGCCTACTTGCGAAGGAACATCATGTGCGCCCTCGCGTTCGGGCCGCAGCTCCAGGGTGATATCCCACGGGACCAAGGCGCGGGCTCCCACCATCCCCGCTCGCTTCCGGCTTGGCCGCCCCGAAGGACGCGTCCCCATCACGGCTCTGGGCGGCATTCTAGCACGCGCGCAGGCGCGTCCGTATGGCTTCGCGGCTTCTTTGCAGGCAGGACGGGAGTGCCCGGCATCTCCATCCGAACTCCACTCGCACTCCACAACTGGGCGGACGCGCGCCCGGCGGCCGGAGACGCCCGCCCGTCCGCACGCACGGGTTGGCTTTCCGTCGCCAAGACGGGCAACATGGACCGTGTAGGGCCGGACGCCGTCAGGGGGGCGGTCGGCCGCGCCTTCGTTGACGGGAGACCCATGACCTTCGACTCGCCTCGGACGATGCTTGAGCACAAGTACCTCGAGCTGCTCTCGGAGCAGTTCCCCACCCAGCACGCCGTCTTCACCGAGATCATCAACCTGCAGGCGATCCTGAACCTGCCCAAGGCGACCGAGCACTTCATCTCCGACGTGCACGGGGAGTACGAGGCATTCGCGCACATCCTCAACAACTGCTCGGGCGTCATCCGCGACCGCGTGAACACGGTGCTGGGCGACTCGCTGACCGACGAGCAGATCGACGACCTGTGCACGCTCATATACTATCCGCGCGAGAAGCTCGCCGCCGCCCATGCCCAGGGCATCGACACCACCGAGTGGTACCAGGACAGCCTCATGTCGCTGATTCGCCTGGCGCGCTTCCTCTCCAACTACTACACGCGCTCCAAGGTGCGTCGCGCCATGCCCGTCTCCTACGCCTACATCATCGAGGAGCTCCTTCACGAGGCGGGCGCCAAGGCGCCTGAGCGCCACGACTACCACGTGCGCATCATCACCTCGATCATCGAGACCGGCGCCGCGGAGGACTTCATCTGCAGCCTCGCCGCGCTCATCAAGCGCCTCGCGGTGGACCACCTCCACGTCGTGGGCGACCTGTGGGACCGCGGCCCGCATGGCGACCGAGTGATGGACCAGCTCATGGCCTACCACTCGCTCGACATCCAGTGGGGCAACCACGACCTTGCCTGGATGGGCGCCTGCGCCGGCAGCGCCGCCTGCGTGGCGAGCGTCGTGCGCACCAACGTGCGCAACGGCACCATCGACATCCTCGAGGGCTCCTACGGCATCTCCCTGCGCCAGCTCGCGCTCTTCGCCGAGCGCACCTACCAGGAGGACGCCGTGGTCTCCCCTCTCGAGAAGGCCATCTCCGCCATCTACTACAAGCTCGAGGGCCAGCTCATCGACAGGCGCCCGGAGTTCGGGATGGCCGACCGCAAGCTCCTCGAGAGGCTCGACCTCGTGCGCGGGACGCTCTCCGAGGACGGCAGGGACTGGCCCCTCGTCACCTGCGACTTCCCGACGGTGGACCCGGACCATCCCTACCGGCTCACCCCCGAGGAGGAGGAGCTCGTGGACGGGCTCGTGGCGGCGTTCCACGACTCGCAGCGCCTGCGCGACCAAATCGACTTCCTCTACGAGAGCGGCTCGATGTACAAGGTCTACAACGACATGCTGCTCTTCCACGGCTGTATCCCGATGAAGGAGGACGGGACGTTCGCCGCGGTGCGCTGCTCCGGCGAGTACCTCTCGGGCAAGCGCTACCTCGACTTCTGCGACGCGATCGCGCGTAGGGCCTGGTACGAGGGGGACGAGGAGGCCCTGGACTGGATGCTGTTCCTCTCCTGCGGGCAGCTCTCGCCGGCGTCCGGGCGCCTCATGAAGACGTTCGAGCGCTCCTACGTGGAGGAGGGGGCCGTCTGGGAGGAGCCGCAGGACCCCTACTGGCGCCTCGCCAACGACCCGCGCATCTGCGACATGATCCTGAAGGAGTTCGGCGTCTCGCCCTCCTTCGGCCACATCGTGAACGGCCACACGCCCGTGAAGGCGCGCTCCGGTGAGTCTCCCGTGCGCGCGGACGGCAAGTTCCTCGTCATAGACGGCGGCTTCTGCAGGAAGTACCAGCCCAAGACCGGCATCGCCGGCTACACGCTCATCTCCGACGACCGCGGCATCCGCATCAAGGCGCACCTGCCCTTCGAGAGCGTGGAGGCGGCCGTCTCGAGGAACGCCGACATATCCGAGGAGTCCGTCACCGAGATAGCCCGCTACGACCGGCGCCTGCACATCTCCGACACCGACATCGGCGACCACCTGCGCGAGCAGATCCGCGACCTGCAGGCGCTCCTCGATGCCTACCGCACCGGCGAGATCGTGGAGCACTCCACGCGCGCCTAGTCACGAAGCCAGAAGCCCGCCGGGGACGCAACGGGCTCATGCCTCGGGCGCATGCCGCAGCCTCATGCCGTGCATAAGCCGTGCCTTGCCCTTCGCGCATTCCGCCTGTAATGCGAACAACCCGTTTGGGTAAGCTCCGTGCAGCGCCAGACCCGACGCATGCGATAACGGAGGAGGACCCCTCGCATGGATCCGAACAGCAACCAGAAGCGCCGACAGACCATGTTCATCTACGCCATCGTGGCGCTCTTCGTGGTCTACATCCTGTCGGCGATGCTCTCGCCCCAGATCAGGCAGAGCGTCACCAAGGAGGTCTCCTACAGCGACTTCCTCGAGCAGGTGGACGACGGCGACGTGCAGTCCGTCACCCTCAACACCGACAGCCAGGCCATCACCTACCACCTGAAGGGCGACGACACCCTCTACACCACGACGCAGTTCCCCGACGACACGACGCTCGTGAGCAGGCTGGAGGAGAAGGGCGTCGACTTCTCGGCCGACGCCAGCAACAACTCCGACTCCACGCTGTGGTGGGTCCTGTTCCTGAGCTACGCCATCCCGATCGTGATCATGCTGCTCGGCGGATGGGCGCTCAACCGCTACATAAAGAAGTCCATGGGCGACGACGGCCCCTCGATGACCTTCGGCTCGAACATGGGCATGGGCATGGGCGGCCTGGGCAAGTCCGGCGCCCGCGAGGTGAAGGGCGAGGACACCGGCGTCACGTTCAAGGACGTGGCCGGCCAGGACGAGGCAAAGGAGTCGCTCGCCGAGATCGTGGGCTTCCTCGAGGACCCCTCCAAGTACGCCGAGATCGGCGCCAAGCTTCCCCGCGGCGCGCTTCTCGTGGGCCCTCCGGGAACCGGCAAGACGCTTCTCGCCAAGGCCGTGGCCGGCGAGGCGCGCGTCCCGTTCTTCTCCATCTCCGGCTCCGAGTTCGTCGAGATGTTCGTGGGCCGCGGCGCCGCCAAGGTGCGCGACCTGTTCAAGCAGGCCAACGAGAAGGCCCCGTGCATCGTCTTCATCGACGAGATCGACACCATCGGCAAGCGCCGCGACGCCGGCCTCAACACCAACGACGAGCGCGAGCAGACCCTCAACCAGGTCCTCACGGAGATGGACGGCTTTGACAACCACAAGGGCATCGTCGTGCTCGCGGCCACCAACCGCCCCGACAGCCTGGACCCCGCCCTGCTGCGTCCCGGGCGCTTTGACCGCCGCGTGCCGGTCGAGCTGCCCGACCTTGCCGGCCGTGCCGCCATCCTCAAGCTCCACGCCAACGACGTCAAGATCGACCCCTCGTGCGACCTGGACATCATTGCGCGCATGACCGCGGGCGCGTCCGGCGCCGACCTTGCCAACATGATCAACGAGAGCGCGCTGCGCGCCGTGCGCATGGGTCGCAAGCGCGTCATCCAGGAGGACCTCCAGGAGTCCGTGGAGGTCGTCATCGCTGGCGAGAAGCGCAAGTCCACCGTCCTCTCCGACCACGAGAAGGAGGTCGTGAGCTACCACGAGATTGGCCACGCCATCGTGGCGGCCGCGCAGAAGGGCTCGGCGCCGGTCAACAAGATCACGATCGTGCCCCGCACCTCGGGCACGCTCGGCTACACCATGCAGGTGGAGGAGGACGAGAAGTTCCTTAGCACCCGTCAGGACTACCTCGACCGCATCGCTGTGCTGTGCGGCGGTCGCGCGGCGGAGGAGCTCATCTTTGGCGACCCCTCCGACGGCGCCGGCAACGACATCCAGCGCGCCACCGAGATTGCCCGCAACATGGTCACCCGCTTTGGCATGACCGACGAGTTCGGCATGGTGGCGCTCGGCGAGGTTCGCAACCGCTACCTGGACGGCGGCTCGACGCTCAGCTGCTCCGAGGGCACCGCGCAGCGCGTGGACCAGGCCGTCATCGACCTGGTGGAGCAGGGTCACGCCGCTGCCAGGGAGAGCCTGACCGCGCACCGCTTCAAGCTCCACGAGCTCGCGCGCTACCTGCAAAAGAAGGAGACCATCACCGGCGACGAGTTCATGAACATCTTCCTGCGCGACGACGGCTTCGCGCCCAAGATCACCCCGCAGGGATAGCGTCATTCGTGTGGTTCCGAAATTAACCTTGAGGAACCCTGTAAACTCATATAGAATGCAGTCGTTGGGTGGTTAGACGCCCACACACTCTCGGCGCGGCGCCCATACCCCCCTAATGGTGCTGCGCACACTTTAGAGCGGAGTCCTCTTCCCCCGGAGGATTCCGCTCTCTTTATGCGCCGGCGCGACCCCATGCTATCCTCACGTGGAACGACTCCCGCGGCCCCGCCGCCCGACCGACCCAACCAGGACCAGATGACCCACCACAGCCTCCGCGCCCGCCTGGGCGTCCTCATAGCCATCACGCTTGCCGGCGTCGCTGCCGACCAGCTCGTCAAGGCCCTCATGCGCACGTTGCTCGCGAGCGGCCCGCGCACCCTCATCCCCGGCGTGCTCGACCTCGTGCTCGTCGAGAACTCCGGCGCGGCCTTCAGCCTGGCCGAGGGGGCCACGCCCGTCTTCGTCATTGCGGCGCTCGCCGTCGCGGTGGGTGTCACGGCCTTCGTCGCACGCACGCCGATCGCGTCGCTCCCGCTCGTGGCGAGCCTGTCCTGCGTGGCCGCAGGCGGCCTGGGCAACCTCATCGACCGCCTGGTCAAGGGCACCGTCACCGACTTCTTCTGCACCACCTTCGTCACCTTCCCGGTCTTCAACGTGGCTGACATCCTCGTCACGCTGGGCGTGGCCGTCTCGCTGGTCCTCTTTGTCCGCATGCCCGACCCGGACGCCGCGGACGCCAAGTGCGCCACGGGCGATAAGAGCTCACAGGAGCAGCCCCATGGCTGAGCGCATCGTCGACCTGCTCGTTGACCCCGCAGGCGACGGCATGCGCCTGGACGCCTTCCTGGCCACGAGCGCAGAGCTCCCCAGTCGCTCTGCCTGCGCGCGCCTGGTGGAGTCCGGCGCGGTTACCATCAACTCCACGCTCGCCACCAGCAAGAGCGAGCGCGTGGCGCTGGGTGACCGCATCCGTGCCACCGTGGACGAGCCCGAGCCCTCGCCCTACCCCGGGGGACTTGCCCCCAATCCCTACATCGACCTCGACATCCGCTACGAGGACGAGCACCTGATCGTCCTGTCCAAGCAGGCGGGTCTCGTGTGCCACCCCAGCCCGGGGCATGTGGACGACACGCTGGCCAACGCGCTTGTGGCCCGCTACGGCTACGGCAACCTCGGTCTTTTGCAGGGGGAGGACCGCCCGGGCATCGTGCACCGTCTGGACGGTGACACCTCCGGCCTTATGGTGGCCGCCAAGTCGGACGAGGCCCAGCGTGCGCTGCAGGACCTCATTCGCCTGCGCACGCTCGACCGCCGCTACGTCACACTCGTGCAGGGCTACGTGGCGGCCGACGAGGGTACCGTGACCACTGGCATCGCGCGCAGCCCTCGCGACCGCCTGCGCATGGCCGTCAGCGACGCGCCGGGCGCCCGCGAGGCCATCACGACCTTCCGCACCCTGGAGCGCTTTGAGGCGGGACCGCGCGACGAGGGCTACAGCCTGCTCGAGTGTCACCTGTGGACCGGCCGCACCCACCAGATTCGCGTTCACATGCGCCACACGGGCCACCACCTGGTGGGCGACCCTCTCTACGGCCGCGGCGACCTCGCGCGCAACCTGCGGCTCACGCGACAGTTCCTCCACTCGTGGCACATCCGCTTCGACCATCCCATAACGGGAGAGCTCGTTGAGTTTTCCTCCGCCCTGCCCGAGGACCTTGCGGCTGTACTAAAATCATTGGAAGGACGTTCCATGGGGCGCACGGCCGTGGGTCAGGAAATTGTCCCGCAGATAGTGCCCCAGGACTCGTAGCTCATCGCAGAAAGGCAACAGCGTGGAAATCACTCGCATGGGGCTTACGCCCATTGTCACCTTCAACCTGGTGATCTTCCTCTTCTATACCCTTGCCTACCTGTACCAGATCGTCTACATCATCATCGCCATCGCGCGTGGCAACGTGAAGCTGCCCAAGGCCAAGAAGAAGCACCGCTTTGCCTACTTCATCGCCGCGCACAACGAGGAACCGGTCATCGGCAACCTCGTGCGCTCCATCAAGGCGCAGAACTACCCGGCGGAGCTCATCGACGTCTTCGTCGTGGCTGACGCCTGCACCGACGAGACCGCGGCCCGCGCGGCGGAGGCCGGAGCCATCACCTGGGAGCGCAACGACCTCGTGCGAAAGGGCAAGTCCTGGGTTATGGACTATGGCTTCGACCGCATCCTCAACGAGTACGGCGAGGACTACTACGATGCCTACTTCGTCTTTGACGCCGACAACATCGTGAGCCCCGACTACACCGACATCATGAACGACGTTCTGGACGCCGGCTACATGGTGTCCACGTCGTATCGCAACTCCAAGAACTTCGACTCCTCCTGGATCAGCTCGGCCTACGCCCTGTGGTTCCTGCGCGAGGCCCGCTTCCTCAACAACTCCCGCATGCTCGTGGGCACCTCCTGCGCCATCTCCGGCTCGGGCTGGATGGTGGCCAACAACATCGTCCGCGGCATGCACGGCTGGGACTTCCACACCCTCACCGAGGACATCCAGTTCTCCACCTTCTGCGCGGCTAATGGCATTCAGATCGCCTATGCCCCCGCGGAGTTCTTTGACGAGCAGCCCCTGGACTTCCACAGCTCCTGGGTGCAGCGCATGCGCTGGACCAAGGGCTTCTACCAGGTCTTCTTTAGCTATCACTCGGACCTGCGCCGCGGCATCACCCAGCGCGGGCTCTTTAGCTCCTACGACATGCTCATGACCATCGCGCCGGGCATGATCCTCACGCTGGTCAGCGCCTTCGTCAACCTGACCTACCTCATCGTGGGCACGCTTAGCCACGGATTTATCGCCACCACCGGCGAGCTGCAGATGTGCCTGGGGTCGCTGATCTTCACCTTCATGTCCATGTACTTCGTTTTCTTCATCCTTGCCGTCATCACGACGGTCTCGGAGCGCAAGCACATCCACGCCCGCAAGCGCTGGCGCGTGATAACCAACCTGTTCACCTTCCCTCTGTTCATGATGACCTACATTCCCATCACCGTGGCAGCCCTGTTCAAGAAGGTCGAATGGGTGCCCACCAAGCACGACATCGCCGTGGACTTTGACGACGTCGTGAGCGAGACCAACTCATAAGGAAAGACCGCGCGCCGCACGCAGACTGTGTGGCGCGCTTCTGTATTGGGTAAGTGCGGCGCTTTCAGGTGCTACAATCCCACAAAACCATTCACGCTGGCTAGCAGGAAAGGACATGCGCATGGCAACATTCTTCGAGGGCGAATCCCACACCTTCTCCGAGTATCTCCTGGTTCCCGGGTATTCGTCCGCCGAGAACATCCCGGCCAACGTGAACCTGGCCACCCCGCTCGTCAAGTTCAAGCGCGGCCAGCAGAGCCCCATCACCCTCAACATTCCCATGGTCTCCGCGATCATGCAGGCCGTCTCGGGCCCGCGCCTGGCCATCGCCCTGGCTCAGGAGGGTGGCATCTCCTTCATCTACGGCTCGCAGACCGCCGAGGACGAGGCCGCCATGGTCCGCTACGTCAAGGACTTCAAGGCGGGCTTCGTGGTCTCCGACTCCACGCTCACCCCCGACATGACGCTCCAGGACGTCCTCGATCTGCGTGACAAGACCGGCCACACCACCATGCCTGTCACCGACAACGGTGACGCCCACGGCAAGTTCTGCGGCATCGTGACCTCCCGCGACTACCGCGTGTCCCGTGACTCCCGCGACAAGCTCGTCCGCGACTTCATGACCAAGGCCGAGGACTGCGTCGTGGCCGACACGTCCACCTCGCTCAAGGTCGCCAACGACATCATCTGGGAGCACAAGATCAACACCCTCCCCATTGTCGACAAGAGCGGGAACTTGTCCTCCCTCGTCTTCCGCAAGGACTACGACTCGCACAAGTCGCGTCCCGACGAGCTGCTTGACGAGAACAAGCGCTTCCTGGTGGGCGCGGGCATCAACACCCGCGACTACGAGACCCGCGTGCCCCTGCTGGTGGAGGCCGGTGCCGACGTTCTGTGCATCGACTCTTCCGAGGGCTACTCCGAGTGGCAGCGTCAGACCCTCCAGTGGATCCGCAAGACCTACGGCGACGACGTCTACGTGGGTGCCGGCAACGTCGTGGACGCCGAGGGCTTCCGCTTCCTCGCCGACGCAGGCGCGGACTTCGTCAAGGTCGGCATCGGCGGCGGTTCCATCTGTATCACGCGTGAGCAGAAGGGCATTGGCCGTGGCCAGGCGTCTGCTCTTATCGACGTATGCCAGGCCCGCGACGAGTACTTTGAGGAGACCGGCGTCTACGTGCCCGTGTGCTCCGACGGCGGCATCGTCTATGACTACCACATGACCCTAGCTCTGGCCATGGGAGCTGACTTCCTGATGCTGGGCAGGTACTTCGCCAGATTCGACGAGTCCCCCAC
>CADBMC010000164.1 GCA_902795635.1 uncultured Coriobacteriaceae bacterium
CCGATGCGGTGGATGCGCCCGAATCGCTGCTCGATGCGATTGGGGTTCCAGGGCAGGTCGTAGTTCACCATCAGGTGCGCTCGCTGCAGGTTGATGCCCTCGCCGGCCGCGTCGGTCGCCACGAGGATGCGCACGCGTCCGTCCTGCCGGAAGGTCTCCTCGGCGCGGTGCCGCTCGTCGCGGCTCATGCCGCCGCGTATGGCGATCACGGCGTCATGGTCGCCCAACAGCTGCCGGATGCGCGTCGCGAGGTATTCGAGCGTGTCTTTGTGCTCGGTGAACACGATGAGCTTTTCGCGCCGCCCGTCGGGGTCGAACATCTTGCGGTTCTCCTGCAAGAGGCGGGAGAGCTCGTCCCACTTGCGGTCTTCGCCCGAGTGCCGCACGTCGTTGGCCTTGCGCTCCAGCACCTTAAGCGTGGCGATCTCAGCCTCGAGCTCGGCCGCCGTGGCCGATGCCGAGGCCTCGTCCACGAAGCCATCCTCCATGTCCTCGAGCTCGTCGTCGGCGTAGTCGTCCTCATCGAAGTCGTCGTCGAGCCCTGCGAACTCGCTCGCGTAGCTCCCTGCGTGACACTGCCTGTCCCGAGCCTCGGCGAGCCGCTTCTCCAGGCGCTCGCGGCGGCGGCGAAGCGACTGGTAGATGGCCTCGGGCGACGACGCCAGCCTTCGCTGCAGGATGGTGAGAGCGAAGCCCACGCTGTTCTTGTGCTTGCCGTCGAGCCGGTCGGCGCGGTTGAACTCGTTGGTCACGTAGTCGGTTACCAGTTCGTAGAGCTCGCGCTCGGCGTTCGAGAGGGTGTAGCTCACGGTGTAGGCCCGCCGCTCGGGGAAGAGCGGCTTGCCCTCGAAAGTGAGCAGTTCCTCCTTCACGAGGCGACGCATTACGTCCGAGAGGTCGCCCAGGTCGCTTTCGGGCGGCAGAACGTTCTCGGGAACGTCGTGTATGAACCTGCCGTCGAGAAGCGACGCCTGGGCTGGCGTCGAGTCGCTCGCGTTGTGTCGGGCCTTCTTGCGGTGCGCAGCCCCCTCAAAACGGTCGCGGTCCACAAGCGCCATGAAGAGCTGGAAGTCCTCGGGCTTGCCGTCATGGGGCGTCGCGGTCATGAGCAGCAGGTTCTCTGTCAGGTCGCCCAGGAGTCGCCCCAGCTGGTAGCGCTTGGTGTACTTCACCTCGCCGCCGAAGACGGTGGCGCTCATCTTGTGAGCCTCGTCCACCACGACGAGGTCCCAGCGCACCTGCTTCAGGAGCTCCTGCACGTCCTCGGAGCGCGAGAGCTTGTCCAGCCGGGCGATGCACAGGTCGTGTTCCGCGAAGGCGTTGCGCGTGACGGCCGCCTCCAGAAGGTCATTCGTCACGATGGTGAAGCGCAGGTGGAACTTGCGCCACAGCTCGTCCTGCCACTGCTCCACCAGGTTGCCCGGGCTCACGATAAGGCAGCGGCGCAGGTCGCCCCGAGCCAGCATCTCCTTGATGAGGAGCCCCGCCATGATGGTCTTGCCCGCGCCGGGGTCGTCGGCCAGGACGAAGCGTAGCGGCAGCTTGGGTAGCATCTCCTGGTACACGGCAGAGATCTGGTGCGGGAGCGGCTCGATGGCCGAGGTCCGCACAGCCAGGTACGGGTCGAAGAGGTGCGCGAGCTCGATGCGGTACGCCTCGGCGGCGAGCTTCAACGCCTCAGAGTCCGCGTCGAAGGTCCAGTCCGACTTGCCCGCCAGGGTGAGCCTCTCCTCGTCCTCGCGGAAGAGCATCGTCTCGGCCGGCGTCCCCGATTCGGTGCGGTAGACTACCGAGAGCACGGCATCGCCGTGCCAGGTGGTGTCGATGATGGTCACCGGAGCGTCGCCCGCGATGCCCAGCACCTTCACTCCCTTGCGGAGTTCCTCGAGTCGGGCCATGCTATCGGCCTTCCCGAACGCGCTCGGCAGGTGCCGCCTCGGCCCGCTTCTGCAGGCGCGAAAAGGCGTCCGCATCCATGAGAACGAGATGCTCGACGCCGTTCTTAGTGAGGTAGATGGGCTCGCCGGAATCCTTGGCAAGCCTCGTCAGCTCGCCGATGTGGCGCTGCAGGTGGGATACGGGTCGTATGATGGCCATGCTCACACCGTGCCTTCCTGCATTGATGTAAAAAGACACATCACATCATACATGAGCAGCGGACCTTTCGACAGCGTAAGCCGTTCATTCTCGGTAGGAGAGAAGAATAGTCAGCCACCTGTCACCGGAAGGCTCCGGCAATAGCGCATGCCGCCTATTATCAGTTGCCTGCACCCTGTGCGGAGCCGGGCCGTACGCGCCGCAGGCTTACGCGCGCCTTCGCGAGTCATCCGTTGCGGTCGTCCGTGCCTACGGCACGGACGACCAGTTGCAGCTCAACCGTTTCCGTCCTCTCCTGGTCGAACATCACGTCGGAAAGGAACACCCGCATCTTGCCCGCGTCAATCTCGTTTATGAGCGCGTCGTAGGCAAGGTCCACGCTCTGCACCGCGTCGACGGCGTCGGCGAACACAGACTGCCCGTAGGGCGAGAAGTCCACCCTCGTGTTCGGCACCGC
>CADBMC010000165.1 GCA_902795635.1 uncultured Coriobacteriaceae bacterium
CCGGGCCGCGTTGTCACCAACACCGCAGGCGGCAACACCACCAAGACGACGAAGGAGGCAAACCTCGTCCTCACGGCGCGCAAGACCATCGACGGAGCCGAGCCCGGGGACGACCTTGCTGGCAGGTTCTCGTTCGAGCTCCTGGACTCTGATGGCAACGTCCTGCAGACCAAGACGGCGGATGCGGCCGGCAACGTCACGTTCGACGGCATCGAATACGGCGAGCAGGACGTGGGCAAGACGTTCTCCTACAAGGTCGTCGAGGCGCCGCTCGCCGATGACCTCGCCAGCGCCTACGAGTACGACGCGACCGTCTATGACGTGAGCGTCACGCCGACCATGGTGACCGACGACGGCGGCGCGAGCTACATCTCCGCCGAGCCCACCATCACGGTCGACGGAAGCGCGGTCGACGCCATCTCCTTCGAGGACGCCGCAAAGACGCCCACGACCCCGACGACCCCGGAAACGCCCACGACCCCGACGACCCCGGATACGCCAGCGACGCCGCCGACGCCTTCGGCTCCGACGCCGTCACAAGGCGAGCAGGAGGCCGCCTCCTCGCGCCAGGCCGCCTCGGCCCTGCCGAAGACGGGGGACGAGACGAGAAGGGCTGCTCTTGCCTTCTCGCTCGCGCTTGCCCTGATGGGCGCGGCCGTGCTGCTCGCGCGCAGGCGCCTGTCGGCCCGCTAGCGGGGCGTGCCAGGACGACGTTCGACCTCAAATGGATCCTAGGCGAGCATGGCGGGGAGGTCTGCGCTCCTGACGATCTGGGAGCCGTAGCACTTCTCGAAGTGCTCGATGGCGCCTTCCTGCGTTCCGCAGAGGAAGGTCATCGTGGCGTCTTCCACGACCACGGAGTCGTAGCCCAGGAAGTAGGCGTCGGCGAGGGTGTGGAGCACGCAGATGTTGGAGTCCGCGCCCACGGCGAAGACGCGCGTCACGTCGAGCTCGCGAAGCGTGAGGTCCAGGTCGGTCTGGAAGAAGCCGGAGTAGCGGCGCTTGGGAATGAGCAGGTCGCCCTCGCGGACGTCGATCTCGGGGAAGATCCTCGTCTGGGCCCTGAGGCCGTGGTCGCCCCACAGGTCGAGCTCGCGGTCGAGGCCCTTGATGTGCGAGTCGTTGCAGTAGATGACGGGCAGCCCCGCCTCATGGAAGGCGTCGACGGACTTGGCCACGGCATGGCGGTATTCCTTCGTCGCCTCGTCGGGGTCGTAGAGCGAGTCGTCGCCCATCGCCTCAATGGCATCGATCACGAGAAGCGCGTCCGAGCAAGCCTTGCGGTCCTGAGCCATGTCTCCTCCTGGGTGTCGGTGTTCGGCAGGCGCGCGGAAGCGGCCTGCGCATGCTCTCATGGATATCATATAGGGATAGTATGCATTCGATTGCGCAGGCGCCCGAGGCGCGCGGGGAACGCGCGGGCACGAGAGGGGAGATCCGCCCATGCGAGGGGATGCTGCCGGAAAGGATGACGGGTTCTTCCAGAAGGTCTACGCGGCGGTGAGGCGGGTGCCTCGAGGCCGCGTCGTCACCTATGGCCAGGTGGCCGCGGAATGCGGGTCGCCTCGCATGGCGCGCTTCGTGGGCTACGCGCTGCATGTGAACCCCGAGCCGGGCGTCACGCCCTGCCATCGCGTCGTCTTCAAGGACGGGTCGCTCGCGCCAGGCTTCGCGTTCGGCGGCCCCGACGCCCAACGGGAGCTCCTTGCGGAAGAGGGCGTCACGTTCCTGCCCGACGGCAGGGCGGACCTCTCCTCGTGTGGTTGGGAGTTCGACGGATGAGGCAGTCTCGCTCGGGAGGCCAGCGTTCCGTTCGCTTGCGTTATCATGCTCTAGTCTGCATTCGGGTCCTTATTCGTAGCCAGACGCCAGGAAGGCATCGATTTGGCTGAGAACGACAACATCGGCAAGGAGCAGGTCGACAGCATGCTCTCGCGCGAGGGCACGTCGGAGAACCCCTCGCGCGAGGTGTTCACCGCCGCGAACCTCATCACGTTCTGCAGGCTCGTGCTCACGCTCCTGTTCCTCTGGGTGTTCGGGACGGGCCAGAACCGCATCGCCGCGCTCGTCATCTACGTCATCGCCGCGTCGAGCGACTTCCTCGACGGCGTGATCGCGCGCTCCACCAACACCGTCTCCTGGTTCGGGAAGGTCCTCGACCCCATCGTGGATCGCCTGCTGCTGTTCAGCGGCGTCATCGGGCTGCTCATCAGGGGAGAGCTCCCCGTGTGGGTCACGGTCTTCGTCATCGCGCGCGACATCTACCTCGCCATCGGGGCGCAGGCGCTGCACAAGTACCGCACGCGCCCGGTGGACGTGGTCTACATCGGGAAGGTCACCACCGCCCTGCTCATGACGGGCTTCTCCGACCTCCTGCTCGGCGCGCCCGTCATCGACGGCCTCGGCATCATGGACGTGAGCTGGCTTCCCGTGCTCAACGGCCAGGCGGGCCCCATCGGCATGCTGCTCGTGTACGCCGGCTGCGTGTGCTCGCTCGTCACCGCGATCATCTACACGCGTGAGGGACTTGCCATAAGGCGCGATGCCATCGCGAACGGCTGGGAGAAGCCCCCCAAGCAGGACATGTGATGCCCGAGCGAAGCCCCATATGCCGCGGGGGCGCCACGCTCGTCGCGTTCGCGGCGGCCTTCGTGCTCGCCGTGGCTGCGTTCGTGCTCGCGATGCCCAGGGCGGCGCTTGCCGAGTCCGAGCCTGCCGTCGCCGAGGCCCAGGAGGCCATCGTCGTGGATGCGGACGGCAACGTGCTCTGGAGCAAGAACGCCGACGACGAGGTCCCCATGGCATCGATCACCAAGATCATGACCGCCATGGTGGCCCTGGACTCCGGCATCTCCATGGACACGGTCGTCACCATCCAGGACGGCGGCCTGCCCTCCACCTCCCAGCTGGCCGGCCTCGAGGCGGGCTCCACGTGCACCTTCGGCGACCTCATGCAGGCCATGCTCGTCTATTCCGCCAACGACGCCGCCTACAACATCGCCTGCGCCGTCGCCGGCTCCGAGGACGCGTTCGTGAAGCTCATGAACGAGAAGGCCAAGGAGCTCGGCCTCACGCACACCCACTTCGCCAACGCCCATGGCCTCGAGGAGGACGGGCACCATTCGAGCGCTTCTGACCTCGTCGTGATGGGTCGCTATGCGCTCGAGAACTACGACTACATCGCCCAGGCGGTCTGCCAGCCGTCGTGCACCATAACGGTGGACGGCTCCCAGAAGACCTTCGAGTCCACCGACGCCCTCATCGGCACGCCGGGCGCCTGCGGCATCAAGACGGGCGCCACGGAGTACGGCTACTCGTTTTTGGGGGCGTGCTCCCGCCATGGCGTGAGGATCTACTCGGTCGTGCTCGGCTGTCCCTCGAAGTCCGGCCGCTTCATGGACACGCTGGCGCTCTGGGACTGGGCCTACGACCGGTTCACGCGCAGCTTCGGCAGCTCGTCGGCGCCGGTGGCCTACGTCCCGTTCGCGGACCACTTCGGGCTCTTCCTCGAGGTGAGCCTCGACTCGGACGCCTCGGGCGTCGTCGATCCCACCGGAGGGGACCTCAGCTGGTCGAGGACCTCCCTCAGGCGCGGGCTTCTGGCGCTTCCCGGCCAGCCCATGGGCACCGTCACCTGGAAGCAGGGCGACCGCCTGCTCTGCATGACGACGCTCTCGGCCTCCGCCACGCCGCTGCGGCTCGTCTACATGAGCGACTTCGACACTTGGCTCTTCAACCCACAACTTGCCGCATAGCCTGCGCATGCGGCGCGGCCGCCGCCCGGCGTGCGGCCGCAACTGAGGCACCGTACCGAGGAGGACGCATGGAGAACGACTTCACGAACCTGCCGGACCGCACGCACGACGGCTCGGTCAAGTGGGACATCATGCTGGCGGAGCCCGGGGCCGCCGCCTCGGGGGCGGTGCCGCTCTCCATAGCCGACATGGAGCTCGCGACGCCTCCCGCCGTGGTGGATGCCCTGCGCGGGCTCGTCGAGGGGCACGTCCTGGGCTACACGGAGCCCACCGACGAGTACTACGAGGCGGTGCTCGGCTGGCAGCGGCGCCGGCACGCCTGGAGCCCGAAGCGCGAATGGGTGGCCCTCTCTCCCGGCGTCGTGCCTGCGTTCACGGTGGCCTGCCAGGTGGTGGCCCGCCCGGGCGAGGGCATCATCATCCAGCCGCCGGTCTACTACCCGTTCTTCCGCGCCGTCCGCGCCGCCGGGTGCGAGGTCGTGGAGAACAGGCTCATCGAGCGCGATGGCCTTCGCTACGAGATGGACTTCGACGACCTCGAGCGCAAGGCGGCCGACCCCGCGAACGTGGCGCTGCTGCTGTGCAGCCCGCACAACCCCGTCGGACGCGTGTGGACGGCCGAGGAGCTTCGGCGCGTCGTGGACATCTGCCTCGCGCACGACGTGTTCGTCATCTCCGACGAGATCCACGACGACCTCATCATGCCGGGCTGCGAGCACACCACGATCATGGACATCATGGGGCCCGAGGAGCGCGAGCGCTGCCTCGTGTGCACGGCTCCTTCGAAGACGTTCAACCTCGCCGGCCTGCAATGCTCCAACATATTCATCCCGGACAAGAACGTGCGCGAGGCCTTCGTGGCCGCCTTCGAGAAGGTGGGAATCGGCCAGCTCCTCAACGCGTTCGCCTATGCCGCCTGCCGTGCCGCCTACATGGGCTGCGACGAGTGGCTCGAGGGGCTCATCTCGCTCGTGGATGGCAACCGCAGGCTCGTCGGGGAACGCCTGGCCCAGGTGGCGCCCGAGGTGGGCGTGGCCCCGCTCCAGGGCACCTACCTGCAGTGGCTGGACATGCGCGCCTGGGGCAAGGACGGCAAGGGGCTCGAGGCCTTCCTGCACGACCACGGGCTCTATCTAGACGAGGGCTACGTGTTCGGCTCTGGCGGCAGCGGGTTCGAGCGCATGAACCTTGCATGCCCGCGCTCCGTCGTCGAGCAGGCCGTCGAGCGGCTGGCGGAATGCTCGCGCGAGGCGATGGGAAGATAGGGGAGAGCAAGGTCCGACGCGAGCGACAGGGGGCGACCATGAAATACGCAATCAGCTCCGCGGGGGCGCCGAGGCCCATCGGGTGCTACTCGCAGGGCACGACCGCCGGCAGGCTCGTCTTCACCTCCGGCCAGATCGGCATCGACCCTGCGACGGGCGAGCTCGCGGAGGGCGGCATCGAGGCCGAGGCGGAGCGCGCCATCTCCAGCGTGGAGGCCATCCTCGCCGAGGCGGGGTGCACGCTCACGGACGTGGCCAAGGTGACCGTCTACCTCACGGACATGGCAGACTTCGAAACCCTCAACCGGGTCTACGCCCGCAGGTTCCCAGCTCCCGAGCCCGCTCGCAGCGTCGTCGAGGTGGCGGGGCTGCCGCGTGGGGCCAAGGTCGAGGTAGAGTGCATAGCCTGCAGGTAGACCCTAAGCTCGAGGGTATGCCCAACCTAGCGGTACAATGCTCAACGTGAACCAGATAGAGGAGGCCACCATGGCACAGCCTACCGCATCGGGCTTCGACGGCGATTCCACGCGCATCTTCAAGATGCCCGTCTCCGACCCCACGTCTCCGAACCTCATGGAGACCCAGAAGCAGTCGCATCCCACCCTCGCCATCGTGAAGGGCCCGCAGACGGGAGTCGTGTTCGAGCTCACCGATGGCATCGTTACGCTCGGCCGCGACCCCGCGAACACGGTGTTCCTGAACGACATGACCGTCTCGAGGCACCATGCGAAGATGGACCTCACCAACGTCTCCCAGGGCGTCGCCACCATCGAGGACCTCGGCTCGCTGAACGGGACGTGGGTGGACGGCGCGATCGTGAACAAGGCGTCGCTCGAGGACGGCTCGACCATCCAGATCGGCACCTTCCGGATGGTGTTCCATACGAACATGGTTTAGGGACCTCCCATGTCCGACGATGCCCGCCTCACCATCGGCAAGGTCGTCAAGCAGCTCCAGCCAAACTATCCCGACCTCAGCATCTCCAAGGTGCGCTACCTCGAGGACGAGGGGCTCATATCGCCGCGCCGCACCCCCAGCGGCTACCGCATGTACTCCAAGGCGGACGTGCGCAGGCTCGAGCGCATACTCTACCTGCAGAAGAACCGCTTCCTGCCGCTTTCGGTGATCAAGCAGCTGCTCGACCGCGACGCGGACGAGGGGGAGGGCGAGGGAGGCCTTCTGGCCGCGGAGGCCGAGCCGGCAGACGACATCGGGCTCGAGCCGGAGATCGTGGGCGATCCCGACGTCGAGGGCAAGCTCCATCCCATCACCAACATGCCCGACATGCTGGGCGTCTCCATCTCGTTCGTGAGGGAGCTCTCCGAGGCGGGCATCATCGAGCTCAAGCGCTCGCCGCACGGGCGCGACCTCGTGGACGGCAAGGACCTCTCCATCATCCGCACCTGCGACAAGCTCCGCAGGTTCGGGATCAGCCCGCGCAACCTGCGCCAGTACGTCACGGCGGCGAATCGCGAGTCGGGCATGTTCGAGCAGGCGCTCACGGTGTACGGCGGCAGGGGAGAGATGACGCAGGAGGAGCGCGAGCGCTTCGAGGAGGCCCTGAGCCAGATGCTCTCGCTCACGAGCTCCCTGCGTGTCCAGCTCATCCGTCGCATCGTGCTGCAGCACTATGTCCCGCGCATGCAAGGGGGCGATGAGGGACGACGTTAGGCCCTTGCGAGGGGGCCGACGCCCTGCTTGCGTAGTATCTTGTATACGTTTTGCCGAGTTTCGTTCTGGCTCGCGCGTTTCTTCTCGGGGGAGATCGGCCGGCTCCCCAGACCTCCGGCCGGGGGAAAGGAGCACCAGTGTCTTACCAGAGCATCGAGGACCTCGTCATCGACATTCCCGATTACCCGAAGGCCGGGGTCATCTTCAAGGACATCACTCCCGTCGTGGACGACCCGGAGGCGTTCAAGGAGGCCGTAGAGGCCCTCGGCGACCACTTCAAGGGCATGGGCGTGACGAAGGTCGTGAGCGCCGAGGCGCGCGGGTTCCTGTTCGGTGCCCCCGTCGCCTACCAGATGGGCGTCGGCTTCGTCCCCGCCCGCAAGCCGGGCAAGCTCCCTCGCGAGTGCTTCTCGGAGGAGTACGCGCTCGAGTACGGCACGAACTCCATCGAGATCCACAAGGGCGCCCTCACGAGCGACGACAAGGTGCTCGTCGTCGACGACCTCGTCGCCACGGGCGGCACGGCCATCGCCTGCGGCAAGCTCGCCCAGAAGGCGGGAGCGGAGGTCGTCGGCTTCGGCTTCCTCATGGAGCTCGCCTTCCTCAAGCCCAAGCAGACGATCAAGGACGCCTTCGGCCTCGACCTCTTCAGCCTCATCCAGGTGGACTAGGGCCGCGCCTTGGGCCGGGTCCGGGGCTGCACGTGGGCTTCACAAAGGTTGTGCCACCCCGGAAGTGGGGCTAGGATTGCCATTAGGGCCGCGGCTTGGTCGCGGCCCTATCTTGTATGATGCTTTGAATCGACCGGGCCGAGACCAGGCAAGGGGACCTTGCACATGGAGAAGACGGATACTGCCAGGAATTCCGAGATAGGCCGGAGGGCGAATGCCGGCAAGGGCTTCGCGCGCACGCTCTGCGCGCTGGGGCTCATGGGCTCGCTCGTGCTCATGCCTGTCGCGCAGGCCGCCTATGCGGCGCCCACGGACGACCTCGCCACCGCTGAGGCACAGCTCTCGTCCATAGGCGACGAGCTCCAGGCCCTCGAGGAGCAGCTCGATCAGCAGTCCGACGACCTCGAGCAGACGAAGAGTCAGATGTACGAGCTGCAGGACAAGATCTCCTCGACCGAGCAGGAGCTCTCCACCGCGCAGGACGAGCTCTCGTCGCGCATCCGCACCTCCTACAAGTCGGGCGCCACGAACTTCCTCGACGTGCTGCTCAACTCCTCGAGCTTCCGCGAGCTCATCTCAAACTTCTACATCAACGGCAAGTTCGACCAGTCCGACGCCGAGGCCATCCAGAGCGTCAAGGACCTCAAGACCCAGCTCGAGGACGAGAAGACCCAGCTCGAGCAGACGCAGCAGCAGCAGGAGCAGCAGCTCGCCGACACGCAGGATCAGGTCGCCGAGTACCAGCAGAAGCTCTCCGAGGCGCAGAGCTACTACGACACGCTGAGCGCCGAGGTGCAGCAGCAGGTCGCCGAGCAGGCGGCTGCCGACCAGAGCAACGGCGGCGCCACCGCGGCGGTCGAGGCCATCCAGAGCAACCAGGCCGCCAGCACGCAGGGCGGCACGAGCCAGAACACCAACACCAATACGAACACCAATACCAACACGAATACCAACACCGACACGAACACCGACAACGGCGGCTCGAGCAACTCGGGCAGCAACTCGGGTTCCAATGCCTACGGCGGCGCAGGGCTTGCCTCCGCCTACTCCATGATCGGCGTGCCCTACGTCTGGGGCGGCACGAGCTCATCCGGCGTCGACTGCTCCGGCCTGGTCGTGTACTGCTACGGCTGGGGCCGTGGCCGCACCACCTACGACATGATTGCCTCCCTCAAGGCCTCGGGCGACTGGAAGACGGACATGAGCCAGCTCTCCGCCGGCGACCTCGTCTTCACCTCCGCTGGCCACGTGGGCATCTACATCGGCAACGGCTACATGATCCACGCGCCTTCGCCGGGCAGGACCGTGTGCACGGTCAAGATCTGGTCGTTCATCGGCGGTGGCACCTACTAGCGTCGCGCCTGCTTCGCGTCACGAATGACGTTCGAGCCCTGCTAGGGGAGAGATGGCCACTGCCGAAAGATACTTCTCGAGGGGCTTCCAGGTGAGCCTCTTGGCCGAGGGGGCCGTCGTGGGCCTCATCGGCGGCGGCGTGGTGACCCTCTACCGGATTGCCCTCTCGTGGGCGGAGTCCACGCTCAGGGGAGCTCTGGCGAGCTGGGCGGCGCAGCCCTTCGGCTTCCTGGCGCTCTCGGGCGCCGTCGCGCTCATGATGCTCGTCGTCGGGCGTCTGATGCTCTGGGAGCCTTGCACGCAGGGTTCGGGCATACCCCAGGTGGACGCCGAGGTTGCCGGCCAGATGGACATGCCTTGGCATCGCGTCATGGCCGCCAAGTTCGCCGAGGGCACCCTCACGACGCTCTCGGGCCTCTCGCTGGGACGCGAGGGCCCCGCCGTGCAGCTCGGCGCCATGTCAGGAAAGGCGGTCTCTAAGCTCTTCAGGAGGTCCCGCGGCGAGGAGCGCGTGCTCATCACCTGCGGCGCGGGAGCCGGCATGGCAGCGGCCTTCCACGCGCCGCTAACCGGCGTCATGTTCGCGCTCGAGGAGATCCACAAGGTGTTCTCCGCGCCGCTCGTCATCTCCGTGATGGCGAGCTCGGTCGTGGCCGACTTTTTCGTGTCGGGCGTGCTCGGCGTCAAGCCCGTGCTCACGCTCGCCTTCATGAACGACATCCCGCACACCGCGTATCCGCTCGTGCTCGTGATGGGCGTCGTGATGGGCGTGGTGGGAGCGCTCTACAACAAGGGCATGTTCGTGGCACAGGACCTATTCCGCAAGATCCCCGTCGAGCGTCCCTACGCCCGCATCGCCATCGCGTTCGGGCTCTCGCTCGTCATGATGAAGGTCGCCCCGGTGCTGCTCTGCGGCGGCGACGCGATAGTCGAGATGCTGCAGACGCCGGCGCGAGACTATCTCCCGCTCGTCATAGCGGTCCTTCTGGGCAAGTACGCCTTCACCACGATCTGCTTCGGCTCGGGGGCGCCCGGCGGCACGCTTCTGCCCCTGGTGGTGATGGGCGCGCTCACGGGATATGCCTTCGGCGGCATCGCCGGCGCTGTCACGGGGATGCCTATCCACTACGCCATGAACTTCCTCGTCCTGGGCATCACGGGGCTCTTCGCGAGCTCGGTGAGGGCGCCTGTGACGGCCATCATCCTCACGTTCGAGCTCACGGGCAGCCTGGATTCCATGCTGGCGGCGACCGTGGTATCCATCTGCTCGTACCTCGTGGCCAACCTCATGAAGGTGGACCCGTACTACGAGCACCTGCTCGCGGGGATCCTGGGCGTGTCCACCTCTGACGAGCGCATCACGCACGCTGCGAGCGGTTCGAAGATAATCCATACGCACATGGTGGAGACGGGCAGCCCCATAGAGGGCAAGCGCGTGGCCGACATAGCCTGGCCCCAGGGAACCCTCGTGGTGACCATCACGCGCGGCGGCAAAGAGATCGTCCCGCGTGGCGTTACCAAGATACAGGCGCAGGACAGGCTGCTCGTGATCATGGACCTCGCAAACGAGGATCAGAGCGAGGGCGTCATCCGCGAGCTCTGCCGCAGCGGCCTCGGCCTCCGCGGCCGGTAGGGAGCGAGGCCGTATGGGCCTCGGCCATTAGTTTACATAAGATATATTATCGAGGATTCGTATATTGATGCCGGAAGGGCTGGCAGCGAGCCCTATGGACAAGAATCCATGGCCACAAAGGCGTTTGCGCGTTTGCTAAGGGATGCTGTGGAGCTGTATCACGTTCGTGCGCGATTGCGAGAATCTTGCCCTCGGCGTCGGGCCGTTTCTCGCAATGCGCACATCTATGTATAGGAGCGTCCTCCTAGGCCCGTATAGGCATCCTCATTCGTTCGCTTGCCTGGCATCTACGGCCTGGTTGTGTCTTAGTAAGGCCCATGATTCGTGAGGAGCTACAGGCGCTCCTGTGTGTAGGCGCGTCTGCGGGCGCTGGCCTGGGTTCCTGGCCATGAGCCTCTCACGGCCTCGAATTCCTTCGTGCGTTCCCGTGTCCTGACGTGCTTCCAGCCATGCTGGCATCGAAAGACAATCAAGTACTTGACGAATGTGAAGGAATCATGGAGCCGCGGCTACTTGAGAGATTCGCGGCCAAAACAATCAAGTGCTTGATTAATATGTCCTTGTCGACAAAGTCAGGTACTTGATTTTGTCAGCCGACAACCAACCATTCGTCATCCACGACGAATTCGAAGACGTCTGCAAAGGAGCATACGCATGAAGGACCAGAACAAGAGCGCACGTCACGACCATTCCCAGCACGACCACGATGGCTCCCAGGGCCATGGGCACATGCACGGCAACGACGAGCGCCACGATTCCCATGGCCATGACGAGCGACGCGATTCCCATGGCCGCCGAGGCGGATGGGAGGGCCTCTCCCCTGCCGACGGGCTTGCCGGCAAGACCGTGAGGCTCGGGCAGCTCCTGAGCCGCTACTATGCCGTGTCCTCGAGGGCCCAGGGCCGCATCGGAGAGCCGGGGCGTGGGCAGGGCCGCCTGCTCCTGCTCCTCAAGGACCGCGAGGGGCTCAGCCAGCGCGAGATCGCCTACCTGCTCGGGATGAGCCCTCAGGGCGTCTCAGAGCTCGTCTCCAAGCTCGAGGCGAAGGGCCTCGTCGAGCGCACGAGGTCCGAGGAGGATGCCCGCAAGATGCTCGTGAGCCTCACCGAGGCCGGTTCCGCGAGCATGCCCGAGCTGGCAGAGGATGCCATCGCAGATCCCTTCGACTGCCTCTCCGACGAGGAGCGCGAGGGCTACGA
>CADBMC010000166.1 GCA_902795635.1 uncultured Coriobacteriaceae bacterium
AACGGCATGTACGGTGCGCTTCTGGCCTGCGGGGGTAGCGGTTACTTCGGACATTGTTGTTCCTTTCGGTTGTGGCCGCTTATGCGGCCGGTTTCTAGGTTCGAATGCCTCGAAGTCGTTTTCGCGCAAATAAAAAATGGCCCGCCCTTCAAAACTCCGGCTTGGAGCTTCAAAGGGCAGGCCATTCAACCTGCGGTGCCACCTTTGCTTGGTTTCCTTGCAGAAACCCACTCGTGAACATGCCATCACATGTTCTGCCTCTAACGCGGGCTCACGGTCCGGATACTCGGCCTTCCTGTGGGTTGGCCTTTCCCCTTTCCCTCGGCGATCCATTTACCAATTGGCGTTCTGCGAGGATTCCAGCATCCCTCGCTCTCTGTGAGTGCCCGATTGGCTTGATCTTCGCCTCAACGGTTTCGAGCTATTCGATTGAAACGAAGTGTAAGGGCATTGGTTTGCCACTGTCAACAAGTTTTTTTCAAAAGGGGTAGGCGATTTCGCCAAGTGGTAGTGGCTAGCCCCATACCTCCTCGGCGATTTCGCGGACCAGGGCAATCTTCGCCCATTGCTCGTCTTCGGTGAGCTTGTTGCCAATTTCGCAGCTAGCGAAGCCACACTGGGGCGAGAGGCATAGGCGCTCGAGCGGAACGTATTTCGCTGCTTCGCGGATGCGCGCGATGACCTGGTCTTTGTCTTCGAGCTCGGGGCGCTTCGAAGTAATGAGGCCTAGCACTACTTGCTTGCCTTCTGCCACGCTTGCCAGCGGTTCGAAGCCGCCCGAGCGCTCGTCGTCGAACTCGAGGAAGAACGCGTCCACGTCCTCGCGGGCGAGAAGGAAATCTGCCACATCGTCGTAGCCTCCCTCGCAGGCCCAGGTGGAGTGGAAGTTGCCGCGGCACACATGGGTGTTCACCGTTAGGTCTGCGGGACGGCCCTCCAGCGCGCGGTTGTTCACGTCGAGCAGGGTCTCCTTCACGCGCTCGAGGCCGGCGGCATCCGTCCCGAAGAACTGCTCGGCATGTGGGTCCACGACCATGCCCCACGAGCAGTCGTCGAACTGCAGGTTGCGGCAACCGGCGGCGTAGACGTCCGCGATGAAGGCGCGATACGCGGCCACGATGTCATCCGCCAGCTCCTCGTCCGTCCTGTAGTAGCGGCGCGTAGCCTCCAGGTTGAAGGGCATCGCGAACTGCTCGAGGAACTGCGCGGGAGCAGGGATGGTGAGCTTTGCCACGCACCTCTCGTCCTCGAGCGCCTGGACGAACCGGAAGTGGTCGATGAAGGGATGGCTGCCGGCATAGGCGACCTTGCCCGTGAGGTAGGTGTCGTCGATCTTCGCGGCCTCGTCGTGGAAGGGCAGGCCGGTCTCGGTGGGCTTGTGGTCCACGCCGTCGAACGCCCACATGAAGTCGAGATGCCAGGTCTCGCGACGGAACTCGCCGTCGGTGACCACGCCCAAGCCGGCTGCCTTCTCCTTCCCCACCAGGTCGAGGATGCACTCGTCCTCGATGGCCTTGAGCTCGGCGTCGGAGATGCGGCCGTCCTTCCAGTCGATGCGGGCCTGCTTGAGACGGGCAGGCCGCAGGAAGCTGCCGACCACGTCGAAGCGATGCGGGGTCTTCTTGTCATAGGGGATGCTCATGGGGCCACCTTCCTCTTGTCGTCAGCAAGTGACATGGTGGGCCTTGCCGCAACCCAAAGGAACTATCGATGTTCTATTGCAGTCCATAGCCTGAGGCTATGTATTGCTCCACATAGGCGCTCAGATGCCCGAGATAGCGCTCTGCCACGGCCGACAGAGGCCGGCGCGGCTGATGGATATAGCCCAGCTCCATGACGCCGCCATCCGCAAGCGGCACAGCGACGATGTTCTCGCCGTTCAGGTCCACGCTCAGGATGCCGGACGAGATGGTGTAGCCGTCGAGGCCGATGAGCAGGTTGAACAAGGTGGCACGGTCCGTGACCACAATCGCCTTGTCGACCTGCTCGGTTATGTGCGGCTCCTCGGCGAAGTAGGAGGAGTTGCGCGAGCCTTGGTCGTAGGAGAGCCGCGGGAACGGCGCTAGGTCGGAGAGCGTCACGGAAGGACGCGAGGCAAGCGGGTTGTCCCTGCTCACGAAGACGTGCTCGCGGGCCTCGAAGAGCGGCTCGAAGCGCAGCTCGGCGTCGCGTATGGCACTGGTGAGCACCTCCCCGTTGAAGTCGTTGCGGTAGAGGACCCCAAGCTCGGAGCGCTGCAGGCGGACGTCCTCGATGGTGCCGAAGGTGGTGCCCTCGCGCAGGCTGAACTCGTAGCGGCTCCCCGTGTGCTCGCGCACCAGCTCGGCGAAGGCATTGACCACGAAGGCGTAGTGCTGGCTCGAGACGCCGAACACGCGACGGGGCGGCGTGCCGTGCTTGTACTGGGCCTCCAGCAGGTCGGCCTGCTCGACCACCTGACGCGCGTACGAGAGGAACCTGGTGCCGTCCTCCGTCGGCGTGATTCCCTTGCTCGAGCGCTCGAAGATGGTGATGCCCATCTCCGACTCCAGCTCGGCGAGCGCCTTGGAGAGGGACGGCTGCGCCATGAAGAGCCTGGATGCCGCCGCCGAGATGGAGCCTGCCTTGGCGACCTCGATCAGATAGCGCAGCTGCTGCAGCGTCATCGCTGGCACCCCTCCCCTTTCGTGGTTGGACCGATTGTATTAGTTGCGTCGGCGCCCCGTTGGGTCGCAGCCGCCCGAGAAGCGGGGGCGCCATCGGAGCGCCTCAGGACGAAAGAGGGGCCAGG
>CADBMC010000167.1 GCA_902795635.1 uncultured Coriobacteriaceae bacterium
ACGCTCCTCGACCTCGAGCGCATCGCCATAGGCGGCGGCATCTCACGCCAGCCACTGCTCATCGAAGGGCTGAGGAAGGCGGTCGGGCGCCTGGTGGCGGCGAGCCCCATGCGCCACCACAACCCCACCCTCCCCGTCCCCACGATCGTGGCCTGCAAGTTCTTCAACGAGGCCAACCTCATCGGGGCGCTCAAGCTCCGTCTGGACGCGAACCGGACCACCCCCGACGGCTTGGAGGCATGACATGGCATTTCCCGAAGGGTTCCTCTGGGGCGGATCGGTGGCCGCCCACCAGCTCGAAGGCGCTTGGGACGTGGACGGGCGCGGCCCGAGCGTGAGCGACGTCCTCACGGGCGGCTCGCGCGAGCGCCCGAGGCGCATCACCATCCCGCTCGAGGAGGGCGAGGGCTACCCCAACCACGAGGGAATCGACTTCTACCACACCTATCCCGAGGACATCGAGCTCTTCGCGGAGATGGGTTTCAAGTGCTTCCGCACCTCCATCTCCTGGAGCCGCATATTCCCGCGCGGCGACGAGCGGGAGCCCAACGAGGCCGGCCTCGAGTTCTACGACCGGCTCTTCGACTGCCTGCTCGCCCATGGCATCCAGCCCGTCGTCACGCTCTCGCACTTCGAGATGCCGCTCGCGCTGGCCACCGACTACGGCGGATGGCTCGACCGGCGCTGCATCGACTTCTTCGTGCGCTACGCGACGACCGTCATCGAGCGCTACCACGACAAGGTGCGCTACTGGATCACCTTCAACGAGATCAACAACCAGGCCAACGTCAGCCGCGACCTCTATGGCTGGGTCAACTCCGGCTTCAGGCCCTCCGAGTTCGAGAACCCGCGCAAGGCCATGTACCAGGCTGCCCACAACGAGTTCGTGGCCGCGGCCAAGGTGGTCTCGGCCGCCCATGAGATCGACCCGGCGCTGCAGGTGGGCTGCATGATCGCGATGATACCCTACTACCCCTACTCCTGCGACCCCGATGACGCCATGTGCGCCCTCGAGGGGATGCACCAGCGCTACTACTTCTCCGACGTCATGTGCCGCGGGTACTACCCGAGCTGGGCGAAGGCCGAGTGGGAGAGGGACGGGACCAAGCCCGAGATGGCACCCGAGGACGAGGCGACGCTTCGCGCAGGCGTCTCGGACTTCCTCTCCTTCTCCTACTACATGTCGATGGTCGAGAAGCAGGAGCCGGGAGACCTGTACGTGCGCCGTGGGTCGGGCGACGAGCACACGGTGAGGAACCCCTACGTGCGCACGTCCGACTGGGGTTGGAACATCGACCCGGTGGGCCTTCGCTACTCGCTCGTCTCGCTCTGGGAGCGCTACCAGCTCCCGCTCTTCGTCGCGGAGAACGGCCTGGGCGCCTACGACGAGCTCAAGGACGGCACGGTGGACGACGACTACCGCATCGCCTACCTCTCGGCGCACATATCAGAGATGGAGAAGGCCATCTCGCAGGACGGCGTGGACGTGATCGGCTACACGCCATGGGGCTGCATCGACGTCGTGAGCTTCACGACCGGCGAGATCCGCAAGCGCTATGGCTTCATCTACGTGGACATCAACGATGACGGCACGGGCTCGCGCAAGCGCTTCCGCAAGCGGAGCTTCGGGTGGTACAAGCATGTCATCGAGACGAACGGCGCCGAGCTCTAGCACGGCGGGCGTCTGAAGGGAGCACACCAGATGGGAATCGTCGCAGCGTTCGCGGTGCCTCATCCGCCTCTTGCCATCCCCGGCGTGGCGGACGAGGACAAGCCCGAGGTACGCCATACGCTCGAGGCCTACGAGGAGGTTGGGCGCCGCATATGCGAGCTCGCGCCCGACACGGTGTTCGTGGCGAGCCCGCACGCGACGAGCTATCGCGACTACATCCACGTATCGCCGGGCATGCACGCATCCGGCAGCTTCGCCTCCTTCGGCGCGCCGCAGGAGGCCATCCAGGTGGACTATGACGTCGAGCTCGTCGAGAGGATCTGCTCGCTCGTCGGGCGCGAGGGGGTCCGCGCCGGCACCCAGGGCGAGCAGGACCCCGCGCTCGACCACGGGACGATGGTCCCGCTGCACTTCGTGAGGAAGGCCTACGAGGAGGCGGGCTACCCCATGCCGCTGGTCGTGCGCTGCGGCATCTCGGGGCTCTCCCCTGCCGACCACTACAAGTTCGGCCGTGTCGTGGCCCTCGCCTCCGAGTACGCCGGACGGCGCGTCGTGTTCGTCGCTTCCGGCGACCTCTCCCACCGCCTGAAGGAGGACGGCCCCTACGGCTACGACCCGGCGGGCCCGCTCTTCGACTCGCTCGTGTGCGGCGCGTTCTCCTCGGGAAGCTTCCTCTCGCTGCTCACGGCGGACCCCGGCATGTGCGAGGCCGCTGGCGAGTGCGGGCTGCGCTCCTTCCAGATGATGGCAGGCGTCCTCGACGAGACGCCCGTCACGGCGCAGCTGCTGAGCTACGAGGGCCCCTTCGGCGTGGGCTATGGCATAGCCTCGTTCGTCCCCACGGGCCAGGGCGGCGCCGATCCCTCTCGCGACTTCCTGAGCGCCTACGGCTCGTGGTACAGGAGCCAGATGGCGCGCAACCGCGCAAACGAGGACGCCTTCGTCTCGCTCGCCCGGCAGTCGCTGGAGACCTACGTCCTCACCGGCAGGAGGATGGCCGTGCCCGAGGGGCTTCCCGACGAGTTCTACGAGAGGCGTGCCGGCGCGTTCGTGTCCCTCAAGGAGAACGGCGAGCTGAGGGGCTGCATCGGGACGATCATGCCGCAGCGCTCGACCCTCGCCGCCGAGATCTGCGCCAACGCGATAGCGGCGGGCACCTCCGACCCGCGCTTCCCCGAGGTGACGGCGGACGAGCTCGACGACCTCGTCTACGACGTGGACGTCCTGAGCGACCCGGAGCCCTGCGACCTCGCGGACCTCGACCCGAAGCGCTACGGCGTGATCGTGAGCACGCCGGACGGCAGACGCGGCCTGCTGCTTCCCGACCTCGATGGCGTGGACTCGGTTGCCGAGCAGGTCTCCATCGCCGCGCGCAAGGGCGGCATCGCGCTCGGCCGCGACGAGGCGAGTTTCGAGCGCTTCGAGGTCACGAGGCACCTCTGATGGAAGCCGCGCCTGCGCAGGCTGCGGGTGCGCCCTCCCCTGCGGGAGCGGCTACGTGCGGCTCGTGCCCGCATGCCTGCGCCGTGCGCGAGGGCTCCCTCGGGCTGTGCGGCGCACGTGGCTGCCGCGAGGGGCGCATCGTGCCCGTGGCCTACGGTCGCGTCACGTCCATGGCGATCGACCCCGTGGAGAAGAAGCCCCTCGCCCGCTGGCGCCCGGGGTCGCTCCTTCTCTCCGTGGGCGGCTACGGCTGCAACATGCGCTGCGCGTTCTGCCAGAACCACGAGATCTCGCAGGCGGGCGCCGACGACGTCGCCTGGCGCGAGGTTGCGCCCGACGAGCTCGTGGCCGCCACGCTCGCGGCCCGCGAGGACGACCCGCGCGTCCAGGGCATCGCCTACACCTACAACGAGCCCCTCTGCTGCTGGGAGTTCGTACGCGACACGGCAGAGCTGGCGCGCTCCCGTGGCTTAGCCAACGTGCTCGTGTCGAACGGATGCTTCGCCGACGAGGCCATAGGCGCCGTGGCGCCGCTCGTGGATGCCGCCAACATCGACCTCAAGGCGTTCGACGAGGCCGCCTATCGGAGGCTCGGCGGAAGCCTCGCTTGCGTGCGCGAGACCATCCGCGCACTCGCAGATGAGCCGGGATGCCACCTGGAGGTGACGACACTCGTCGTGCCGGGCGTCTCGGACTCCGTGGGGGATGTGGAGGAGGCGGCCGCTTGGCTCGCCTCGCTCGACCCGTCCATCACCTACCATCTCACGAGGTTCTTCCCGCGCTGGAAGATGTCGGACGCCAGTCCCACGCCCGTCGACCTGCTGAGGCGCATGCAGGAGGCGGCATCGCGGCACCTGGGCGACGCGAGGCTGGGAAACGTCTGGCTCTAGCGCGCCTGGCCACACATGGCATCCCGACTTGCGCCCGCCTGGCGTGCCGAAGGCAGCGCGCACGACACATGCGACGAGAGGCTACCCCGCCCATCCGTCGGGAGCCGGCGGACGGCCGTCGCCTCCGCGTGGCCCGGCGCCTGAGCCTGCTGCTGCGCCCCCGTCCGCCGGTGACGTCAGGTCCTCCTGAGGCTGGGCAGGCCGGCCCGCGAGGGCGTCGCCCTGCTGGGAGGAAGGCGCGACCGAGGCGCGAGGCGCCGTGAGCGAGAACGCGCCGCCCGCAGGGACCTCCGCCTTCTTGAGCGCGCGAAGCGCGATGAAGACGAGCGGAAGGTACAGCACGATGAGGACGAGGTAGACCCGGATGTTGTCCCATGCGACGGCATCGCTCGTGGAGACGTAGCTCACGTCGGCGAGGGGGTTCTCCACGTAGAGCAGCGACTCGACGTAGACGACGTAGTCGGTGAGGCAATGCCCGAGGGCGACGCCCCACACGTCGTCGTCGCGTATGACGACGGCCGCCCAGAGGAAGCCGCACAGCCCCGTCTGCACGACCTTGAGGACCATCTGCGCCACGCCGAGGTAGGTGAGCTCGGACGGGTCCGCGGGAAGCACGTGCGCGAGCCCGAAGCCCACGCTCGTCAGCACGCACGCGCCCACGATCCCGCCCTTGATGCGCCCGAGAGGCCCGAGAAGCCCTGCGAGCGGGACGGCACGGAAGCAGGTCTCCTCGAAGAGGCCCACCATGAGGCAGAAGACGAAGCCGAGGACGAGCTGCGTCTGCCAGCCGCTCACGAACCCGTAGCCGTTGGCGATGTCGTAGACGAGCGAGCCGGCCGAGGTGAGGGCGTCGATGGCGATCATGTAGGCGCACGACCGGAGCCCTCGGCCGATGGCGCCGAGGCGCGGGCGAAGCAGGCAGCCGCCTCCCAACGCGAGCAGCACGAGCGCGCAGCAGCCGAACGAGATGGCCTCATAGGCGATGTTGGCCCACATGTCGCCGGCAGAGAGGAGGTCCTGCGCCGAGGGGACGAGGTAGGCGACGATGAGGGCAGGCGCCACATAGCCCGCGCCTACGATGGCAAGCACGGAGAGCAGGGCGCGAAGCCAGCCGAAGGCGCCGCCTTCCTCGCATGGACGAGCATCCGTAGAAGACGCCTCCTGCATATGCCCTCCCCGCCTGCCGGTCGCTATTCGTCCGTGGCGTCCGCGTCCTCGAACACGGCACCCTCCATCACGAGCACGCTGCCCGAGGAGTCGAACGGGAGCGCGAGGCCCTCCGCAGCCGATTCCCTGGCATGTGCATCGTAGGCGGAGCGGGCGCCTCCGGCAAATCCGGAGGCGATGACGACGAGGCTCGCGGGGATCGTCTCGTCCTGGGCGGCATCGGGCTGGTCCGCGGCGGGATCGGCAGCGGCGGAGCGGCGCACGTGGACGCCGGTGACGGCGCCCGTCTCCGGGTCGCGGTCGAGTTCGCCTGTCGCATAGCTCCCTACGCCGGCGTCGCCGGCCGTGGCGGGCACCACGAGCACCGTCGAGGCCCCTTGCGCCATGGCCGTGCCCACGCACTCGAAGGCGAGCTGTCCCGAGCCAATCACCACGACGTCGCGCCCGCGAGCGAGCGAGCCCGGGACAGGGGCGCCCTCCTCCGACTCGTCGCGCGAGCCGGAGGCGCCGGAGGGCTCCGCCGAGGCGAGGAACTCCGCGGCGGAGACCACGGAGCGCGCCTCCGGGCCGCCGAGCGAGGGGGTTCCGACGGGGATGCCATCCGCCCGAGACATGGCTGCTACCTTCCGAGCTCTCGCGCGACCTCGGCAGCGCAGGCAAGGCCGTCGGATATGGCGCTCACGACGAGCGAGGACCCGGAGCGCGCGTCGCCTGCCGCGAACACGCGCGCGTCCTGAGCCGCCACCCGGTGCGACGAGGGGTCCGCGAGCTTGGGGCGGACGCCCCCGCGGAACTCGACCGTCTCGCAGCCGAGGGCCTCGTACACGTCGGCCGCAGGGCCCGAGAAGCCCATGGCGATGAGCACGAGCTGGGCGGGCACCACCTGCTCGGAGCCCTCGATGCGCTCGGGCTTGCCGGACGACCAATCCAGGGAGACGAAGGAGAGGCCCGTCACATGGCCTTCGTCCACGAGCACCTCGCGGGTGTCGGCGGCGAAGGTGCGCGGATCGGCGCCTTGGCGGTCGATGGCCTCGAGCTGGCCGTAGTCGGTCTTCTTCACGTTCGGCCACTCGGGCCAGAGGTTGCTCGGCGCGCGCGTCTCCGGCGCGGCGGGCATGAACTCCAGCTGGCGCACGCTCCTGGCGCCCTGGCGAAGGGCGGTGGCCACGCAGTCGGTGCCCGTGTCGCCGCCGCCGATTACGACCACGTCGAGCCCGCGGGCGTCGATCGCGGGAGCGGTGCCGGAGAGGACCGACTTGGTGGACGAGGTGAGGTAGTCCACCGCGAGATGGATCCCCTTGGCGTCGGAGCCGGGCACGGAGAGCCTGCGCGCGGCGCCGGCGCCCACGGCCACGACGATCGCGTCGCTGCCCGAGACGATGCGCTCGGCCACGAGCGGGTCGGAGGCGTCCACCCCGCACTCGAAGACGATGCCGCTCTCGCGCATCAGGTCCGCACGGCGCGCCACGACCTCCTTGGGCAGCTTCATGTTGGGGATGCCGTACATCATGAGGCCGCCGGGCGCGTCGGAGCGCTCGAACACCCTCACCTTGAAGCCCCTGCGAGCGAGCTCCCAGGCGCAGGCAAGGCCTGACGGGCCCGAGCCCACCACCGAGACGGAAGGCGCGCCGGCTGCGGCGGGCGCCA
>CADBMC010000168.1 GCA_902795635.1 uncultured Coriobacteriaceae bacterium
AACAGCTACCTGGCGCCTCTGGGCGATCCGCAGCTGGGCGCGGCCAACGTGACCTTCGAGCCGGGCTGCCGCAACAACTGGCACATCCACCACAAGGGCGGCCAGGTGCTCATCTGCGTGGCCGGCCGCGGCTGGTACCAGGAGTGGGGCAAGCCCGCGCAGGAGCTGCGCCCCGGCGACGTGGTGAGCATCCAGCCCGAGGTGAAGCACTGGCACGGCGCCGCGGAGGACAGCTGGTTCCAGCACATCGCGATGGGGGTGCCCGCCGAAGGCGCAAGCGTCGAGTGGCTCGAGCCCGTCTCCGACGAGGACTACGCGGCCCTCGAGAGATAAGCACGGCCCTGGCGCCCATTCGCGCTCTGGCTGGCAGCCACATGCATGGCGTCGTTCGCGGTGCCTGCCTCCCTGATGCAGGCAGGCACCACCGCCTCGCTCGACGCCTGGGTGGTCGGCCATGCTGCCGCGCTCAGCGCCTCCATGGAGCTCGTGCCAGCGGCGAGCATCGCCTCGGCACTTGCCCCCGCTCCCTGCCTCGTGGCGGCGGTCCTGCTCTTCTTATGGCTTCTGGGAAAGGGTCATGCCGACAGGCTCGGGCTGCTCGTGCTCCAAGGCACGAGCCTTGCGGGCGTCGGCATCCTCAACCTCTGCCTCAAGGCCGCATTCGCGCGCCCACGTCCCGAGGTCGCCCTCGTGGCCGAGACAGGGCTCTCCTTTCCCTCCGGCCACTCCATGCTCTGCATGGCAGCCTATGGGCTGCTCGCCATCGTGGCGACCAGGCGCCTGCGCACGGAACGCGCCAAGTACGCCGCGTCGATGGCGGCTGGCATCGCCATCGCCCTTTTGGGAGCGAGCAGGGTGCTGTTGGGCACACAATACCCACGGACGTGCTCGACGGCTTCCTGGTGTCGCTTGCATGGATTCTGATCGTAAGCTGCCTCATCTCGGTGGGACGCCCCTTCGGGACGAATGCGGCAGAGGAAGGTGCCGCCTCCCCGTCGCAAGGAGCCGCACCACCACCCAGGCCCCCTGACTGCCCTGACGGCCCAGGCCGCAGCCAGTTAGGGGAAGGACGCACGTGCTGCCTTACAGAACCGCCAGCAGCTGCAAGCCCATGGCAATCATCCACACGTAGGTGAGGGTCTTGGGCAGCATGAGCGCACCGACGGCAGGAACGCGCTTCGCCAAGAAGGTCACCGGGAGATAGAAGGCGAAGCTGAGCGCGATGGCGACGCACATGCGCCACATGCCCAGCCCGCCAGCGTCGCCGGACGTGGCGAACAGCACGATCACCAGCAACCCCGTGATGGCGAAGGTCACGTTGCGATACGCCGACCAGCGCAGGTTCTCTCGGCCGGAAAGCCAGTCGTTCTGCGGCATCAGGCAGAGCACGATGCGCAGCGCGGCAGTCGCCAGGATGAGCGGCCCCACCGCGGGCGACACCGCCACTCCCGGGAACAGCCGCAACCAGATGAGGTAGAGGATCACGTAGAACACGGTCATGGTTACCGACGCCACCTGCTCGCCCAGCCCCAGTCGGGCGACGGTGCCCTCACGCGGACCACGCAGGTGCATCTGCACGCGTGGCGCCAGGTGGAACGCGTCTCCCCCGCCCAGCACTAGCGCAAGCGCCCCGTACAGCTCGAACACGGTACGCCCGTGCGCGAGCGCGAAGAACGCCACACCTGCCACGAGGTCGAACAGCAGGTAGCAGATGTCGAACACGCTCTCGGCGATGCGCATCGGCTTGGGCATTTCCCTCGGCGCCGAGGCGGCATCCTCCTTGGGCACGTCTGTGGCACCGCCCGTCGCCTCGCTCATGGGAACCTCCTCTGTCCGCCACGCTGGACCTCTAGCCTACGTACCCCAATAGGCCCACCCGGCAATTGGCATGGCCAGCGATGCCATCGCCAAAGCATGTGCATGACGGGACGGGAGGAGGCTTGCCCGAGTGGCGCTACGGCATACGCGCCCAGTCGCGAAGCCCCCCTTCGGCACGCAGAGGTGCGCGGGAAGCCAACGACCAGCCGGCAGGCTCCTAGCGGTTGAGGGCCTCCGCCGCCTGGGCGCCGGTCATCTCGAGGGTGACGCCGAGCTCGGCTGCCTTGGGGCTCACGCCCGTCACCTTGTTGGCAAGGACCTCCTCGAAGCTCGCGCCCGCCACGCGAACGGCGGCGTCTCCCAGCTGCTCGGCCTTCTCCAGGCTGAGATAGCCGCACATGAGGAACCCCCTCTTGCAGCGAATCGCGATGAGGGACGCATGGCACTCGCCCGCAAGCTGGGGCACCATGATTCCCTCCGCCGTCGCCGAACCGATCTTGAGCGTGTCGCAGACGACCATCGTCACCACCATCGTCCTGAGTTCTCGTATCATCGTGGCATCGATTCTGCCATCGGCGAAGGACGTGTCAAACCGTCGCTGGGGCAAGGGACGTCGGGGAGGCATCTCATAGGAGAAAGCGTCGTTCTCGGCTGCGCCGTCTCCGTCCTCGTGGGCGGGCTTGTGCTCGCGCTGGCCATCTGGCAGATGCGCAGCGGCAGCGTCCGCTTCCTGCATTCCTATCACTATTCCAACGTCCCGGCTGCCGAGCTGCCTGCGCTTGCCCGCGAGAGCGGACGCTGGCTTGCCGTGGCAGGCGCCTCCGTCGCGCTCATGGGGCTTTCGCTCTTGCTGCCCGGCCCTGCGTCAGACGTCGCATCGGCAGCTTGCCTGGTCGTGACGTTCGTTGCCATCGTCATGGCCTGCAACGCGATCATCAGACGCAACGGGTCGCTCTTCGGCTGAGCGCCGCTGATGTGCCATGCCCATGGCCGATGGCTGCGGATGAGTCCGCCTAGCCAGGCGAGCTAGTTCAGCCTGGTTCCGGCTGGAATGTCATCGTCCAGCAGGAACAGATACGGACGCTTCTCGCCGTCTGTCTCGTACATTGCCGAGACGAGCATGCCGCAGGAGTCGATGCCCATCATGCTGCACGGAGGGACGTCCACCATGGCGAGCACCGTCTTGCCCACAAGGTCCTCCGGCTTGCAGTACGGCTGAATTCCCGAGATGATCGTGCGCTCGGTGCCCGAGCCGTCGTCCAAGACATACCGCAGTAGTCTATTGCTCTTCTTCACGGGCTCGCATGCCAGGACCTTGCATGCGCGCATGTCCGACTCGACGAACGTGTCGAAGTCGACCTCCACGGAAACGGGCCTGATGGTGGGCACTCTCGTGGGCTGGGCCTCTTCCATAGGCATACCTCGTGCCTCCCGCGCCTGCATCCGTGTGCTTGTCGAACGGAAACGATACACCACTCCCGTTGCCACGTTCCGCAAACGGTATGCCGAGCCGCTCAGAACGGCAGCGCGAGACGCCACTTTCTGCGCCGTCTACCTGCGCGTTCCCATCTAGCGGAACCACCTTTCCCACACCGTGGCACGACCATTCCGCACGGATATCGGGAGCTACGTACCATCTGCCCTGGGGTTCGGACGAGTCCTATTTCAACCGATGTGAGGACGTCATGCTCAAGGCAAGCGTCGGCGAAAGCAGCAATCTGGATCCGCGCGAGGCAGCAAGGGAGATGGTCGGCAAGCTTCGCGGCCAGGACGGCAACGTGGGTGGCTCGAAGGCGCTCTTCGCCTATGCGAGCTGCGCCTACGACATCCCCGCGATGCTCGATGAGCTCACGCACGAGCTGCCCGGAGTCCCGGTGATCGGCAACACCTCGTTCACGGGAGTCATCACGCCGGCAGGCTTCACTGGCGGTGACGGCTTCCTCGGCGCCATGGCGCTCGACGAC
>CADBMC010000169.1 GCA_902795635.1 uncultured Coriobacteriaceae bacterium
CTCCGATCCGAACAGGCGCCGCGCGCCGGAGTCGTCCAACAGGTAGACGCCGTGATACACCTCGCCGCGCATCGCGTCGCCCACGACATGGGCACGCTCATCGGCTTCGCCGGAGGCATGATGGCCGGCGACGACTTCGAGGTGCTCGACGTCGTCGTGGACCCGGACCGGCGACGCGAGGGGATAGGCCGCAGGCTCGTGCGGCGCATCGCCTACGACGCCCAGATGCTCAACGCGCAGGCGATATCGCTCGAGGTCGAGGATGCCAACGTCGCCGGGCAGGCGCTCTACCGCTCGCTCGGGCTCGAGGTCGCGGGACGTCGGCCCGGCTACTACGGCGCGGGCCACGACGCGCTCATCATGCGAGCGCCGCTTCCCCTCGCAGAGCCCACGGGCGAGCAGGACTCCTTCCCCGGGCCGCGCCCCTCGATCCGCACCTGGCCCATCGACCCCGGCACGCGCTCGGCGGGATGCGAGCGCGCCATCGCGCAGGCCGGCTCGCTGCTGCTCGCGGTGGAGTCCAGCTGCGACGAGACGGCCATGGCCGTGATCGACGGCTCCGGGAGGATCCTCTCGAGCGTCGTCGCCACCCAGATCGACTTCCACGCGCGCTTCGGCGGCGTCGTGCCCGAGATCGCCTCCCGCAAGCACGTCGAGGCCATCGTGGGCGTCTACGAGGAGGCCATGGCGCAGGCAGGCGAGGCGCTCGGCTGCGCGACGCTCGTGCCGTCCGACCTGGCGGGTGTCGGCGTCACCTACGGGCCCGGCCTCGTGGGCGCGCTCGTGGTGGGCGTGGCCTTCGCCAAGGGGCTCTGCGCCGCGTGCGGCATCCCGCTCGTGGGCGTGAACCATCTCGAGGGCCACCTCATGGCCAACCTGTTCGAGACCCCGGACCTCACCCCACCCTTCGTGGCGAGCCTCGTCTCCGGCGGCAACACCATGCTGGTGCTCGTGCGCGACTGGGGCGACTACCAGGTCCTGGGCCAGACGATCGACGACGCGGTGGGCGAGGCCTTCGACAAGGTGGCGAAGGCGCTCGGGCTGGGCTATCCCGGCGGCCCCGTGATCTCGGAGCTCGCGCGCACCGGCAATCCCAAGGCCATCCGCTTCCCGCGCGCCCTCATGCACGGCCACGGCTACGACTTCTCGCTCTCCGGCCTCAAGACCTCCGTCATCACCTACATCGAGGGCGAGAACAAGGCAGGGCGCCCCATCGACCTGCCCGACCTCGCGGCCAGCTTCGAGGCAGCCGTCATCGACGTGCAGGTGAGCAAGGCCATCGCCGCCGTGGGGGACTGCGGCGTAGGCGACTTCTGCGTGGGTGGCGGCGTGGCCGCCAACCCCCAGCTGCGCGCCGCCTACCAGCGCGAGTTCGGGCGCAGGGGCGTGCGGGTGACGGTGCCGCCGCTCTCGGCCTGCACCGACAACGCGCAGATGATCGCCCTCGTGGCCCGTCGTCGCTTCGATGCCGGCGAGCGCGCGCCGCTCACGCTGGACGCCGATCCCAACCTGCGTCTGCCGCACGCCGAATAGGTGCGGGCATTCGCATCTTTTCGGGCGCGCGTCGTCGTTTCCTGCGTGAATAAGATAAAGCATGTTACATGGTGGCCCCCGAGATGAGGGATGCGTTACGGCGCGAGGCGCCAGCAGCCCACCGGCCTCCGAATCCGCAACATTTCGCGCATCTGCGACTAATTGGAGAAGAATCGACGTCCGAGCTGAGAAGCGCGCCGCGTCCAGCTAAGCTCTTGTTGCAATGGGCGGATGCGAGCCGCGCGCGTGCCAGGCCTGGGTCGTGCTCGAGGGCATCGGGCGCATGGGGCCCAGGTTGGCGGAGCGCCGCGGATGTGCAGATAGGGATGTGATTAGACATGGACGAGAAGGGCTTCCCGTACGAATCGCATGACACCGAGGGCAACGGCGAGAAGGGCGCACGTGCCGCCCATGGCGCCCCAAGCGTGGGCCGCCGCGAGTTCGTCGCAGGCGGGGCGCTGCTTGGGCTGCTCGCGCTCGCAGGGTGCTCCGGGTCGTCGAGCAGCTCCTCCATGGGCTCGGATTCCGGTGGCAGCTCCAGCGGCTCCAGCTCGGCAAGCGAGCTGCGCTGCGGCATGGAGGCCGCCAACGCGCCCTACAACTGGCAGACCGACACCGAGTCCGACTACACGATTCCCATCGACGGCATCTCGGGCGCCTATGCCGACGGCTACGACGTGCAGATCGCCAAGCTCATCGGCCAGGAGCTCGACCGCGAGCCCATCGCCGTCAAGGTTGCCTGGTCCGGCCTGATCGAGGCCGTGACCCAGGGCTCCATCGACCTGATCGTCGCCGGCATGACTCCCACCGACGAGCGTCGCGAGTCCATCGACTTCACCGACCCCTACATCACCGACACCTTCGGCCTGATGGTGCGCTCCGACTCGGAGTACGCGGGCGCCACCTCGCTGGCCGACTTCGCGGGCGCCTCCGTGATGGGGCAGAAGGATACCCTGCTCGACCAGGTCATCGACGAGATCCCCGACGTCAACCACCTCACGCCGGCCGACTCGGTGCCCTCCTGCATCACGGCACTCAAGAACGGCACGTGCGACGCGATCGTATACAACGTCCTCTCGAAGGAGGGCTACCTCAAGGCCAATCCCGACCTCGTGGCGATAGAGTTCGCCGACGGGGAGGGCTTCGCCGAGGACGAGCCCTGCGCCATCGGCCTCGCCAAGGGCCAGGATGACCTGCTCGAGAGGCTCAACAAGGTAATCGACGGGCTTTCCGACGACGAGCGCATGGACATGTGGAACGCCGCCGTCGACCGTCAGCCCGCATAGGCCAAAAGGGGCATCGCATCCCGTGATCGAGGCATGAGCGAAGGCGCTGCTGGCTCCCAGGGCACCTTGGGGACCGAAGGCGCGACCGCCACGGCGGCCGCGCCTTCGTGCATGGCTCGGCTGCGGCGCGTGCCGTGGGTGCCTGCCGCCGTGTTCCTCGCCGTCGCCGTCGGCGTGTTCGTGGCGGAGCGCTGGGGAGGCACGATTGCCGGCTCGCGCATCGACTGGATCAGCCAGCATGCCGCCTTCCTCGGCTGCTTCCGCGAGCGCTTCTGGGCCACTCACGAGCTCCTGCCGCAGCTCGCGCTCGGCTCGGGCGCGGGCCAGAGCATCTACTACCTGGCCTACTATGGGCTGTTCAACCCTCTCTACCAGCTGTCCTTCGCCTTCCCCATGGTCTCGTCGGAGGCGTGGCTGGAGGGCTGCGGACTGGTGTCGCATTGGGCGTGCGGCCTGCTGTGCTACCTCTGGCTGAGGAAGGGCTGCGGCGAGCGAGGCGCCGTGTGCGGCGGCCTCATGCTCATGCTCTCGTGCTCGGTGGCCTACCAGAGCTATGCGCAGGTGATGTTCGTGAACTACCTGCCGTGGCTTCTGGTGGTGCTCATCGGCGCCGACCGGCGCGAGGCGGGCAGCTCGGCCGCGCTCGTCGTCGTGGGCACCTTCTTCCTGATCCTCACGAGCTTCTACTTCGCCCCGGCGGCGCTCGTCGCCGTGGGCGTGTACATGCTCGCCGGCACGATCGAGGGCGTGAGGGGGCTGGGCCGGCGCATCGCCGACCTCGTGCGACGCGTCATGCCCATCATCTGCGGGATCCTTCTGGCGGCCTTCTACCTCCTGCCCATCTGCTTCGCCATCCTGGGCGGCAGGAGCGGGAGCTCCGCCACCTTCTCCTGGGACCTCCTCTGGCCAGGCGCCAAGCTCTCCGGCGTGCTGTACGGGACCTACGGCCTGGGCCTCGCGGCCATGGCGGTGCTCGTCGTCTTCGTGTGGCTGGCGTGCGAGGGCAGCCGAGAGCGCACGGTGGCCCTCCTCGTCATCGTGGTCGTGGGGGTCCCGGCCTTCTCGTGGCTCTTCAACGGCGGCCTGTACGTGCGCGCCAAGGCGCTCCTGCCGTTCCTGCCGCTCGTGGCGTGGCTCTTCGGGCGCTTCGTGGAGCGGGACGGAAGAGGCGGCTTCACGGCGGCGCAGCTGGGACTCGGCGCCGGCGTGGGGGCGCTTGCGCTCCTGGCCATGCTCGCGTTCGGCTCGGCCAGGTATCGGCTGCCGCTTCTGGCCGACCTCGCCCTCTGCGTCGTGGCCTTCGCCGTCTCGCGGCGCAGGTGGCGGGCCATCCTTCCGGCGGCGGGCATCTGCGCCATGGCCGTGGCATGCCTCGCGGCGGTGTTGGGGACGTCCTCAACGCGCGTCACGCTGGAGCGGCTGGCGCAGGTGCAGGACCCGGCCCTCGAGGCAGCCGTGTCCGCGGCGGCCACGGAGGCGGACGGCACCTACCGCACCGAGGTGCGCGGCGACTCGGAGTTCGAGAACATGGAGCCCAACCGCACGTCATCGGCGGGCCAGCTGCTCACCACGGCGTACTCCTCGCTCGGCAACGGCCGCTATCGCGACTTCCGCGACGGGCTGTGCCTTGCCAAGACCTCGCGCAACCGCTTCTTCGAGGGGCAGGAGGACGACCCGCTGTTCCTCAGGCTCATGGGCGTGCGCTACCTCGTGTCATACGGCTCCTCCGGCTGGACGGCGCCGGCGGGGTGGTCCGAGCGCTCCGACCTGAGCTCCGGCGACGCCACGGTGTACGAGAACGACCAGGTTATGCCCCTGTGCTACCTCACGAGCCAGACGATGCCCGAGAGCGCCTATGAGGGCCTCTCGTGGGAGCAGCGCCAGCTGGCGTTGCTCGAGTACGCCTTCGTGCCCGGCACGGGCTCGGATGCGGCCTCGGGATCGGGCTCCTCGGGGGCGACGGATGCGTCCTCGGAGGCCCTGCCGCAGGTGCAGGCCATCGGCGCGAGCTTCGCCGCGGCGAGCGCCAGCACGGGGCTCGTGGCCAACTCGTCGAACATGGTGGCCGTCACGGCCTCCGCCCCCATACGGACCACGCTCGCGCTCGAGCGGCCCACGAAGACGGGCGAGGTCGTGTTCGTATCCTTCTCGGTCACCAACAAGCGCTCCTCGTCGGACGTCACCGTCACCATAGGGGGCCAGCGCAACCGCCTGAGCGCCTCGACCGCCACCTACTACAACGGCAACACCGTCTTCCACTGCGTGCTCGTCGTGCCTGCGGGGACCTCGAGCCTGGAGGTGACCTTCGGCGAGGGCAACTACCGCATCAAGGACCTCTCCTGCACCGTAGGCTCGGTGGACGAGAGCCTCAGCTCCTCGCTTGGCGCGAACGCTGCGAGCCTGGGCGCAACCTCCTCGGGCGACGGGCTCTCGGGGACCGTCACGGCGGAGGGGGAGCAGTGGCTCGTGACCACGATTCCCTACGACGAGGGCTTCACGGTGTACGTGGACGGCAAGCAGGTGGAGGCGCGTTGCGTGAACCAGGCGTTCCTCGGCGCGTTCATCCCCGACGGGACGCATGAGGTGGAGATCCGCTTCGTGGCCAGGGGCAGCCGCGAGGGCCTTGCCGTGAGCGGCGCCACGGCGGCCCTTCTGGCCGCGGTCTGGGCGGTGCGTCGCGCTCGCCGCCGGAAGGCAGGCGGCCAAGGCGAGCCAGCCGGGGGAAGCGAGACGGGACAGACGCTTTAGCTCGCTGCAGCATCGCAGGTACGGGCCATAATGCGAATTGATCGCATGGTTACGTTGTCGTTACCCGATCGCTGCCGTCATCCTGCGTGGCGCGCCCATGCCATAGGCTAGCCCGTACCCAAGCTTGGAGGTTGCCATGAGTTCGAACGCAGACATGCCCACGCGTCGCGAGTTCGCGAAGCTTTCCGCCCTCACCCTGGCTGGTGCCGGCTCGGCCATGATCGTCGCCGGCTGCGGCTCCACCGCCAGCTCGTCCTCGGATGACTCCGGCAGCACCGGCGGCTCGTCGGACTCCGGCTCCTCCAGCTCGCTGCGCATCGGCATGGAGGCCGCATACGCCCCGTACAACTGGCAGACCGACACCGAGTCCGAGTACACGATCCCCATCGAGGGCCTGGACGGCGCCTATGCCGATGGCTACGACGTGCAGATAGCCAAGTCTGTGGCGAAGACCCTCGGCCGCGAGCCCGTCGCGGTGAAGCTCGCCTGGGACGGCCTGATCGACGCCGTGAAGAACGGCACCATCGACCTCATCATCGCCGGCATGACCGCCACGCCCGAGCGCGAGGAGTCCATCGACTTCACCGACGCCTACTTCGTGGAGACCTACGGCCTGCTCGTGCGCAAGGACTCGAGCTACGCGGACGCCACCTCGCTCAGCGACTTCTCCGGCGCCGCGGTGATCGGCCAGAAGGACACCATCTACGACGAGATCATCGACGACATCCCCGACGTGAACCATCTCACGCCGGCTGCCTCGGTGCCTGCCGTCATCTCCGCCGTGGACAACGGCACGGCAGATGCCGGCACCTACAGCCAGCAGACGACCGACGCCGTCCTGCGTTCCAACACGGACCTCACCAACGTGAACTTCGCCGACGGCGAGGGCTTCACGGAGGAGTCCGAGTGCAACATCGGCCTCGCCAAGGGCCAGGACGACCTGCTCAACCAGCTCAACGACGCCCTCTCCCAGATCAGCGACGACGAGCGCGACGAGATGTGGCAGGGCGCCTGCGACCGTCAGCCCGCATAGTCCCATCTTCCGTGTTGGCGCACGGTTAGGGCCCGTTCCCATGGGTATGGGATGGGTGAGGTACAAGCCGTGCAGGAAGCGCCTCGGCCCTGGTGCGGAGGCGCCTGTCAGAGGAGTGCCATGTCCGAGATCAGCGACCTAGATGACGAAGGCGCCATCGAAGGCGTCGCCGAGGAGGTTGCCGACGAGGAAGTCGAGGAGAGAAGGCCCTCGGCGCTGCGTCGGTTCGGCTCCTTCCTGAGGCGCGACCACAGGTACGTGTTCCTGGGCACCGATGTCTTCGCTGCCTTCGGGCTCTGGCTGCTGTCGTTTCCCGTCTCCGCCCTGGGGTTCATCGCGGGCGGCTCCGTCGCGGACGTCGCATGCCGCGCGATCCTTTGCGCCTGGCTCGCCGTGTCGCTTCTCGCGTTCGCCGTGAAGGCCACGCATTGGGGCAGCTACGAGACGACCTTCCTCAAGCGGCCGTCGGCGATGCGCGTCGAGCGCATCTGCTCGTACGTGGTGTGGGCCGTCGTCCTCGTCGTGGCCTACGACCGCATCGTGCTCGGCTTCGCGTCCATCTGGCAGTACGCCACCACCACGTCCTCGAACCCCTCGGACTTCATCTCAAGCGCCACGTACATGGTGTATGCCTCGCGATCGATGTACGCCCAGGGCATCTCCACGACTCTTGAGCTCGCCATATTCGGCACGGCCATCGCGTTCGTGTTCGCGCTGCTCCTGGTGTTCCTGCGCATCCAGGAGCCTGGGCGCTCCGACAACGACTTCGTCAAGTTCCTGAAGACGGTGGGGTGCGACTTCGCCGAGGTCTACAGCACCATCGTCCGCGGCACGCCGATGATGGTCCAGGGCCTCATCATCTACTCCTTCGGCTTCGGCGTGGTGCGCGGCATGGGATACTCGGTGTCCGAGGTCACGCACGTGTGGACCTACTTCCGCGCTGGCCTCGTGATCATCTCGCTCAACTCGACCGCCTACATAATGGAGGCCCTGCGCGGCGGCATCGAGGCCGTGGACCCCGGCCAGGCCGAGGCGGCGCGCTCGCTCGGCCTCACGCAGTGGCAGGCCATGACGAAGGTCGTCTTCCCGCAGGGCGTGCGCAACGCCATCCCGGCCCTCTCCAACGAGGTCGTCATCAACATCAAGGACTCCTCGGTGCTCTCGGTCGTCGGCGTGTTCGACCTCATGTTCGCGACCACCACCGTGGCGGGCATC
>CADBMC010000170.1 GCA_902795635.1 uncultured Coriobacteriaceae bacterium
CCACTCGAAGAAGAGCGGGCTCTGGCCGCGCTGGTCCACGAAGTAGCTCGCAAGGTCCACGTAGCGCCGCTCGCCGGTGAGGCGCGCGAGCCCCACGAGCGCCATCTCGGCAATCTCGTGGCCGGGATAGCCATGGATCTTGCCTTCCTCCGGGCCGATGTTGGCCGCCACGCAGTCCGCGTAGCGGCAGGCCACGTCGAGCAGGGCTCGGCTGCCGGTCACCTGGTAGTTGGCGCACGCCGCCTCGATGAGGTGCCCCATGCAGTAGAGCTCGTGCTTGCCGCGCAGGTTGGTGAAGCGGCCCTCGAGCCCGTTGATTATGTAGTAGGTGTCCACGTAGCCGTCGGGCTGCTGGGCCGCGGCGATGAGGTCGATGGCAGAATCCACCTTCGAGCGCAGCTCATCGTCCGGATGCCATGCGAGCGTCCAGCTCGCCGCCTCGATCCACTTGTAGAGGTCGCTGTCCTGGAACGGCTCGCCCAGGAACTCGCCTTCCTCCAGCCCCGCCGCCACGCGGAAGTTGTGGATGCAGTGGCTCGGCTCGGCATCTCCCGCCGCGTCGTTGAGCGCGCCCCACTGGTACGGGATGGTCGTGGTGCGCACGAGCTCCTGGTAGCCCTGCCAGAAGCCTCCCCCGATGCGCACGTCGGAGGTCGGGAGCGGATGGACGAGACGCTTGGGCATGATGCCTCCTATGTCGCGCGGATGTTCGGATTCCCTATCGTGCGGCAGCGGCTACCAAGACAAAAGCTCGCATCCGTCCTCGGTGACGACGAGCTGGACCTCCCACTGGGCTGAGTCCGAGCCGTCTGCCGTGCGCACGATCCAGCCGTTGGACTTGTCGATGGTGATGTCGGCCTTGCCGGCGTTGACCATAGGCTCGATGGTGAAGCACATGCCCGGCACCATGATGGGGCCGGTCCCCTCCTTGGAGACGAAGCTCACGAACGGGTCCTCGTGGAACTCGCACCCGATGCCATGGCCGCCGTAGTCCTCCACGGTCGAGAAGCCCGCGGCTATGTTGACGGCGTTCACCGCCGCGCCCACGTCTCCCAGGTGCCCCCACGGCCTCACGGCCGCGATGCCCGCCTTCACGGACTCGTGGCAGGTCTCCACCAGCCGACGCCGCTCGTCGCTCACCTCGCCGATGCAGAACATGCGCGAGGAATCCGAGAAGTAGCCGTCCTTGATGGTGGACATGTCCACGTTCACGATGTCCCCGTCCGCCAAGACGTCGTCCTCGCTGGGGAACCCGTGGCACACCACGTCGTTGATGGCGGTGCAGACGCTGTAGGGATAGCCCTCGTAGTTGAGGTCGGCCGAGACCGCGTCATGCTTTGCGAGGTAGTCCTCGACCCAGCGGTTGATGTCCATGGTGGAGACGCCTACCCCGATGCGCTCGCCCACGTAGTCCAGCACGCCCATGTTAACGGCCGCCGAGGCCTTGATGCCATCGATGTCCTTGGCCGTCTTGATCAGCGAGCGAGGCAGCACCTGCTCACCCTCGAGCCAGAGCCGCTCCATGCGCTCGTCAGATGCGGCATGGCACTTCTTGTACTTCCTGCCGCTTCCGCACCAGCAGGGATCGTTGCGCCCGGGAACGGGCAGGTTGTCGAACATCGGCGGCATCTCCTATCGGGTCCTGTTTCTTCTCGCTGAAACGATAGCCCATCTGCTCATCGCATGGCAGGGCGGCAGGGCGGGGCATTGCAGATGCTCCCGATGGTCACCGAATGCGAGCTGCAGAAGGCTAGTCCTCGGACCTGCCGGAGAACCAGAGGAACACGGGCGGCAGGAACAGGAAGAAGAACGGCAGGCCGAGCCTGGCCATGAGCGCGGAGAAGACGAGCGAGCCGAGCGCGAGCCAGCCTGTGCGCGAGATGCCCAAGGGAGCGTCCGAGTCGGGCCTACGCGAGAGGAAGCCGCCATCTCCGGAGGCGAGAGAGGCTGCGACCCATATGCAAACGGCGATGGCGATGAGGCCCCACATGCTCGCCGCTCCTCCCCTCTCCCATGCGACAGGCGTCAGATGGAATGCGTTCGAACGGGATTGTACCCAGCGGCGATGCTACGAGCCAAGCGCCCTGGCATGCCGCCTGCCATCACAAGCCTAATTAATTATGTTGGCCTGACGACCAGCATGGCCACGCGGATGTACCAGCACGTCGCCAACAAGGAGTAGAAGGACTTCACCACTGCCAACATCATCTTAATTGTCATCAAGGGCTCTTCCCCCGATTACGCTGAGCTGTAGCCGCCCGCTACTTGCCTCACATTTCTGTCCGACGTCCTGTGTACCATTGTCGTCAGCTGAGTACGAGGCTTCGGAGAAGGAGCGACCATGAGCAATCCCGTGACGGATGAGTACGCCTTGGATGACGAAGGTAAGCAGGCCCTCGGGGAGCTCTTGAGCTTCAAGGAAGGGGCCGATTCGGGCGAGTCCCTGAACGAGATGGCCCACGACTGGGACCTCCTCAACGAGACCTGCCTCTCGATCATCGAGGGCCATGCCGCGGATGAGGGCCCCATGCGCACGTTCGTGGTGAGCTTCCTCACGGACACGTACGGCTTCTTCAGTCCGACAGACGCCAATCGCGCAGGCGGTGCTGCATGCCAACTCGGTGCGCTGTATTACACGGGCGAGCTCGACGAGGGACACGAACCCGATTATGCCAAGGCAGTCGAGTGGTACGAGAACGGGAGCCGCATGGGCAATGTCCAGGCGCTCATCAACCTGGGCTACTGCTACCAGTACGGCCGGTCCGTGAAACGTGACGCTAGCCAGGCCTACGACTGCTTTCTCCGTGCAGCTCTGATCTCGTCCGCTCCCGAGGCGTACTACAAGCTCGGGGACATGTATCGCTATGGCCACGGGATTCAGAAGGACGAGCGTATCGCTGGTACCCTCTACGAGAAGGCACTGGTCGCGATGCGCGAGCAGGATGAGGACTGCGACGCGACGATGCCCGAGATTGCAGGCAGCATCTACCATCGCCTCGCGGATATGCGCATGATGCACATGTATCCGTCCCTCCTCGCCTACGGCCAGGAAGAAGCGAACGGGACAGACGATTCGGACAGGACGTATGAGGAGGAGCTATTCGGGGAACGTCTCAAGATCCTCGAGCTCTATCAGGCGGCGGAGCGCTGCTACCGGCTCGCGATCCTCAACGGATATGGCTACTACGCGAAGAACCTGAATGGCGTGCTCGCCAAGCAAGACGAGCTGCGGGAGCTGTTGAACTAGGCATCGAAGGGCGATGCATGTTCAGGTCCCCGGAATAGAAGCAGAGCCGAATGGTCTCTCATCAGTTTTCCGGGAACCCCGAGATGGAATACGATCCTGCCTCGTCCGTATCACCGTTTCCGGGAGAGGCACGCGGGGCACTTGTGCGTGTATCGCCTGCCATTGATTCCGCAATGTACATGGCCACGGACCGAGCCAACGGTCACGCACGCACAAGAAGGCGGCCCGTCGCAGATGCGACGGGCCGCCGAAGACGTGCTTGTAATCGCGTTGCCTACACGGCGGCCTTGGCGTCCTGAATCTTCTTGATCTCCTTCGCCAGGTTGGGACCGACCTGGAAGAGGTCGCCCACGATGCCGTAGTCGGCGATCTCGAAGATCGGCGCCTGCGGGTTCTTGTTCACGGCGATGATCAGCTCGGAGTCCTGCATGCCGGCGACGTGCTGGATGGCGCCGGAGATGCCCAGGGCGATGTAGATCTTCGGGTGGACGGTCTTGCCCGTCTGGCCCACCTGATGGTCCTGGGTCATGATGCCAGCGTCGACGAGGGCACGCGAGGAGCCCACGACGCCGCCAAGCTCGTCGGCCAGGTCCTGGGCGATCTTCTTGCCGGCCTCGATGTCCTTGGTGATGCCGCGGCCCACGGAGACCACGACGTCGGCGCCGATGAGGTCGACCATCTTCTTGGCCGCCTTCTCCACGGAGAGGACCTCGGTGTGGATGTCGGCCGCGGTGAGCTCGAAGTCCTCGAGCTCGACCTTGGTGGCATCGGCCTTGGCCTGGTCGAACGTGCCGCGAGCCATGACGCCCGGGCGCACGGTGGACATCTGCGGGCGGAAGCGCGGGCAGACGATGGTGGCCATCAGGTGACCGCCGAAGGCCGGGCGGGTCATCTTGAGGTTGCGGTCCTCGTAGTCGAACTTCTGGTTGTCGACGTCGATGGTCGAGGCGTTGCGCAGGAAATCGACGTACTTGGTGGTATCGATGTCGAGGTGCGTGACATCGGCGGTGAGGCCGGTGTGCAGGCGCGCGGCGCAGCGCGGGCCGAGGTCGCGGCCGAGGGTGGTCGCGCCGATGAGGAGGACCTCAGGCAGGTACTTGTTCACCATGTCGCAGATGACCTTGGCATAGCCGTCGGTCGTGTACTCCTTGAGCAGCGGGCTCTGGCAGACCTTCACCACGTCCGCGCCGTAGCCGCCGAGCTCCTTGGCCAGACCCTCCACGTCATCGCCCAGAAGAAGGCCGGTGACGGTGGTGCCCAGGTCGTCGGCGAGCTTGCGGGCCTCGCTGACCAGCTCGAAGTCGGTGGGCATGAGCTTGCCTTCGCGCTGCTCGCAGAAGACCCACACGCCCTTGTAGTCGGAAATCTCAGGCATCCTCTCGCTCCTTTCTTCTTTAGATGAGGTGCTTGTCGGCCAGGATCTGCGCCATCTGAGCGGCAACGTCGGTGCCCTCGAGCATGGTGCCAGCGCCCTTCTGGGGCGGCGTGAAGCTCTTCCACACGTTGGTGGGACTGCCCTTCAGGCCGATCGTGTCGTCCTCGATGAGGGGGTTGTCCTTCAGGCGGTTGTAGTCGAACACCTCGTAGGGCTTGCCGTAGCACTCGAAGATGCCCGGGACCGACATGTAGCGGGGCTCGTTGAGCTCCTTGATGCAGGTGAGCAGGCACGGGGTCTCGACCTTGACGGTCATGAAGCCGTCCTCCAGGGCACGGGTCACGATGAGGGAGCCGTCGTCCTGGTACTTGATGTCGGTGACGTAGGACACCTGCGGGAGGTGCAGCTTCTCGGCGATCTGCGGGCCGACCTGGGCGGTGTCGCCGTCGATGGCCTGGCGGCCGCAGAAGACGATGTCGTCCTTCTCGACGCCGATCTCGTCGATGCCGGCGGCGATGATCTGGCTGGTCGCGAAGGTGTCGGAGCCGCCGAACTCACGGCCGGAGATGAGCACCGCGCGGTCGGCGCCACGGGCGAGCAGCTCGCGGAGCATGCCCTCTGCGGGAGGGGGGCCCATCGAGACCACGACGACCTCGCAGCCGGTGTGGTCCTTGAGCGTAAGGGCGGCCTCCAGGGCGTTCAGGTCGTCGGGGTTGGTAATGGCGGGCATCGACGCGCGGTCGAGCTGGCCATTCTCCTTGACGGCGACCTTGCCGGAGGTATCGGGAACCTGCTTTACGCAGACAATTGCCTTCATGTGTCTCCTTGCCTCCTTAGTGAAGCATCGCGCCGGAGATGACCATCATCATGACCTCCGACGTGCCCTCGTAGATCTCGGTGATCTTCGCGTCGCGCATCATGCGCTCGATCGGGTAGTCGCGCGTGTAGCCGTAGCCGCCGAAGAGCTGCAGGCAGCGGCGCGTGACGTCGGAGGCGGTGCGGGCGGCGATCAGCTTGGCCTCAGCGGCCTCGACAGAGTAGCGGCCCTTGCCGGCGTCCATGACGGCCTGCTTGGCGAGGGCAGCCTTGTACACGAGGTACTTGGCGGCGTCGACGCGGGCCTTCATCTCGGCGAGCTCGAACTGCGTGTTCTGGAAGGCGGCGATGGGGCGACCGAACTGCTGGCGCTCCTTCACGTAGGCGACGGTCTCGTCCAGGGCGCCCTCGGCGATGCCGAGCGCCTGGGTGGCGATGCCGATGCGGCCGCCGTCGAGGGTCGCCATGGCCAGCTGGAAGCCGCGGCCCTTGGTGCCGAGCAGGTTCTCCTTCGGGACGATGCAGTCCTCCATGATGAGCTCGCAGGTGGAGGAGCCACGGATGCCCATCTTCTCCTCCGCCTTGCCCACGGAGAAGCCGGGGAACGTGCGCTCGACGATGAACGCGGAGATCTCCTTGCGCGGACGGCCCTTGCGGTCCTTCGTCACGCCGGTGACGGCGATGATGATGAACACGTCGGCGTAGCCGGAGTTGGTGATGAAGATCTTGGAACCGTTGAGCACCCAGTGGTCACCAGCGTCGACGGCGGTCGTCTGCTGGCCCTGGGCGTCGGTGCCGGCGCCCGGCTCGGTGAGGCCGAAGGCGCCCAGCCACTCGCCGGAGCAGAGCTTCGGGAGGTACTTCTTCTTCTGCTCCTCGGTGCCGTTCTCATAGATCGGCGCGGCGCAGAGGCTCGTGTGCGCGGACAGGATGACGCCCGTGGTGCCGCAGACCTTCGAGAGCTCCTCGACGGCCATGACATAGGTGAGCACGTCGGCGCCGGAGCCGCCGTACTCCTTCGGGAAGTAGATCCCCATCATGCCGAGCTTGCCCATCTTCTTCACGTTCTCGATGGGGAAGCGCTCCTCGGCGTCAACGTCCTTGGCGATCGGCTTGACCTCGTTCTCGGCGAACTCGCGGAACATCGCCTGGGCCATCGCCTGCTCTTTGGTCAGAGAGAAATCCATGCCTTGTGCTCCCCTCTTACAGCTGGTCGACCGCGGTCTTGGTGCGATCGGGGTTGTAGACGTAGAAGCCCTTGCCGCTCTTCACGCCCAGGTTGCCGCCGCGGACCATCTTGCGGATGAGCGGGCAGGCGCGGTACTTGGAGTCGCCCGTCTCGTTGTACAGGACGTCCATGATGGCCAGGCAGATGTCCAGGCCGATGAAGTCGCCGAGCTCCAGCGGGCCCATGGGGTGGTTGGCGCCGAGCTTCATGGCGGTGTCGATGCCCTCGATGTCGGAGACG
>CADBMC010000171.1 GCA_902795635.1 uncultured Coriobacteriaceae bacterium
ACCGTTTCAGCTTTTCTCTCACCCGCTCGCGCGGGCAGCGGGAGTCTTCTTTTCTGCGGCGCTTTCCGTCGGGTCGCCCCGCCTGGCCGTTGGCCAGCTTCCTGCCCTGTGGAGCCCGGACTTTCCTCACGACGCGACGTCTCCGCCGCGCCCCGCGATCGTCTGGCCCGCTTCGCGAGCGAGATTGTAGCATGCATCGGCTGTATCCCGATGCCGCGCGTGGGGAAGACTGTGAGCGTGAGCGGCCGCGTCGTGTGGCGGCTGCGTCATTGCTGGCGGCCATGCCGCCATTCGCCCGTGCAAGCGCCATCAGGGGAGGCACCACCTTGGCATCTCGTTCCGGCAACCGATCCGTCGTGCGGCGGACCCTCCACTACTTCTGGCAAGCGACCCGCCGCCACATCGGGGCGTTCTGGGGGGCGGTGCTCTCCACGCTGGGCTACGTGTTCTTCCTGTCCTACGCCACCACCTACGTCGTGGGCATCATCGTGGACAAGGTGAGCGAGGGCGGCATCGGCGCCGACCGCGTGTGGCCGGAGCTCGGCGGGCTCGTGGTCGCCTTCGTCGTGTGCAACCTCGTGGGGCAGGTCTGCTCCAAGCTGCAGGACTACACCGTCTCCAAGCTGGAGATCGGCGTGGACTACGAGCTGGCCACGCTGTGCTTCGACACGCTCTCCTCGCAGTCGATGACCTTCCACAACAACCGCTTCGGCGGCTCGCTGGTGAGCCAGACCACCAAGTTCCTCTCCTCCTACGCCACGCTGGCCGAGACGCTCGTCTACGGCGCGATTCCGTTCGTGGCATCCGTCGTGCTCACCATCGGGATGCTGGCGCCGTCGGTGCCGCTGTTCTCGCTCATCCTTGCCGTCTTCGTCGTGGCATACCTGGGCATCGTCTACTCGATGTTCAAGTCGGTCCAGCCCATCAACGCGGACGCGGCCACTGCCGAGAACGCCCTCTCCGGCGAGCTCTCCGACGCGATCACCAACATCCTCGCCGTCAAGACCTCCGGCCGCGAGGACTACGAGCGCTCGCGCTTCGAGCAGGCGAACCAGGAGGTCGTGCGCACGGGCTCCGAGCGCGTGCTCGCCTCCATCAAGCGCGCCGCGCTCTCGGCTGCGATCATCGTGCTCATCATGGCCGTCGTGGCGGTGTTCGTTGCGGGCGGCAACGCGTGGTTCGGCATCACGCCGGGCGTGCTGGTGATGATGTTCAACTATACCTATTCGCTCACCCAGCGCCTCAACATGGTTAACTCCACCTTCATGCGCGTGAACCGCACGTTCGGCGACGCGCACGACATGACCGTGATTCTGGACGAGCCTCGGCTCGTGGAGGACGCCCCCGACGCCAAGCCCATCCACGTGACGGATGGCGCCATCGAGTTCGAGCACCTCGACTTCCACTACGCCGATGCCTCCGAGAAGGACAAGGTGTTCGAGGACTTTTCCCTCTCCATCCCGGCAGGGCAGCGCGTGGGACTGGTGGGGCGCTCCGGCTCGGGCAAGACCACGCTCACGACGCTCCTGCTGAGGCTCGCCGACATCCAGGGCGGGCGCATCCTGGTGGACGGCCAGGACATAAGCAAGGCCACGCAGCAGAGCGTGCGCCGCTCGATGGCGTTCGTGCCGCAGGAGCCGCTGCTGTTCCATCGGACCGTCGCCGAGAACATCGCCTACGGCAGGCCCGACGCCTCGATGGACGAGATCCGCGAGGCCGCCGAGAAGGCCAACGCCCTCGAGTTCATCGAGCGGCTGCCGCAGGGCTTCGACACGCTCACCGGCGAGCGCGGCGTGAAGCTCTCCGGCGGGCAGCGCCAGCGCATAGCCATCGCGCGCGCGATCCTCGTGGATGCGCCGATCCTCGTTCTGGACGAGGCGACCTCCGCCCTGGACTCGGAGTCCGAGAAGCTCATCCAGGACGCCCTCGAGAACCTCATGGTGGGCCGCACCTCGCTCGTGATCGCCCATCGGCTCTCCACCGTGGCGAGCCTGGACCGCATCGTCGTCATCTCGCATGGCAAGGTCGTCGAGGACGGCACCCACGACGAGCTCGTGCGCGCGGGAGGGGAGTACGCGCGGCTCTGGAGCCGCCAGTCGGGGGCCTTCCTCGGCAGCGAGTAGGCATCGGGCGGAGGCGGCTGCGTCAGTTTCGGATTCGTGGCTCAAAGGAAAGCGGGACGGGCATCGCTGCCCGCCCCGCTGCATGCGTTGCCCTATCCGGTCTTACAGCATGCCCATTTCCACGAGCTGAGACTTGATGCTGGCCTTCAGGTCGTCATCAATCTCGATATAGGGGCTGCGAGGCAGGCCAGCGTCTATCCCGCGCATCGCGAGAATCGCATGCATGATGGGAACGGTCGGCGCCGCCTTCGTGATGGTCCTGAGCTTCAGAATCTTGTACTGGTATTCCATCGCGCCTTCGCGGTCGCCTGCGAGGTATGCCTGATGCATGTCATGCATCAGCTCGGGGAAGATGTTGGCCATGCCACACACGCAACCGGTTGCGCCAGCGTCGAAAGCGGCGACGAAGATCGCCTCGGTGCCGACGATGAGGTTGAAGTCCTCGATGTCCTTGACCACCTCATGGAACTGGTAGTAGTTCACAAGGTCGAAGGAGCTGTCCTTGCAGCCACGCAGACCGTGCTCCGCGAGGCGCCGCAGAAGATGGGGAGTCACGGCATTCTGCGAGAGATTCTTGTTGTTGTAGACGAAGACGGGGAACTCCTCCTCGTTCACTGCGTCGATTAGCGCGGCGAAGTGGCGGTAATGTGCCTCCTCGGGGAGGTTAGGAGAGTAGTAGGGAGAGATTGCTCCTACTCCGGACGCGCCAGCCTGCTTCGCGTGGACGGCAAGCTCGCAGGTCGTCTTGGTGTCTGCGGTTCCGACATGCGCGACGACAGGGACCTTCCCGTTGACCTCATCGAGGATGATCTCGAGCACGCGCTTGCGCTCGTCGATGGACATGCAGGGACCGCATCCATAGGTTCCGATGGGGTAGAGACCGTCAACGTAGGGAAGCACGAACCGAACGATTTCGCGAATGCCCTTCTCGTAGATGTTGCCGTCCTTGTCGAAGGAAGAGAGCATGGGCGGGATGATGCCGGTGAATTCCTTGGCCTTCATGATGATCTCCTAACCATTAATAGATAAATCTTATTAGTCCCAATCAAAGTTGGGAGTCTTATGGGACAGGGCGTTGTAAATGGGTTGGTTCCTAGGGCTCGATGCCTTCTATGGCTCGAAGAACGATGAATCGTATTCGATTCCGTTCTCCATCGAACGCTTGAGCTTCCTAGCCTCGATTTCGCCAGGAAGGAAGATCGTCTTTCCCGGCTGCGGCTTGGAAGACTTGATCCCTTCGACCAATTGCCTCATCCGGCACATGTACTCCTCGTTCGTGAGGAAAGCCTTCGGATCGATGACGATCATGAATGCGCCTGCATCCATTCCGTGGTCTAGGCCTTTGTGCACCGAGGAGACCTCACCCGTAATTCCTGCGCCGCTCATTACCCCGGCGAGGGCCTCTACGATGATTGCGATGCCATATCCCTTCGGCCCGGCCATCGGCTGCAAGACGCCATTGATTGCCTCGTCCGGGTCATCCGTTGGGTCTCCGTTGGAGTCGAGAGCCCAAGACGGGTCGATCTTCTCCCCAAGCCTTGCCGCCTTGTAGATCTTTCCCTTGGCGACAGCGCTAGAGGCCATGTCGAGGACGATGGGCCAGGGTTGGAACGGAAGCGCGATTGACATGGGGTTCGTGCCGATTGCAGCCTCCATGCCTCCGAATGCGGCGACAGTCGGGTTCGCGTTGACGAAAAGCAGCGCGATATAGCCGTTGTGCGCCACGCGTTCGGTGAAGTAGGCGAGTGCCCCGCAATGGTTGAGGTTCTTGATGGTTCCGCAGACTATGGGGACGTTCCTGGCCTTGTCCATCAGCCTGTCTGAAAGGGCCTTCATCCCCACTTGCCCAAAGCCGTTGCGGGCATCGAGCCTAAGCGAGCTGACATCCTCCCCAATCGTGGAAGGAAGCGCGGCGGCGTCTATTCCCCCATGGTCGATTCGCTCGAGATAGGCATCGAGCATGTTCAGCCCATGAGACGTGGTTCCTCGGGCGTCGGCATAGGCAAGGCAGTCTCCAACGGTTTCGCAAATAGCCTGTGGGACTCCTTTGCTGCCAAGCCTTTTGCCCGCGTAGTCCCTGACCTCTTCGTAAGTCTTGTTAACCAGCATGTTCTCACCTCCTCCCGCTCTCGGACATCGAATAGTCGCGAACATACCCGAGGGCCTCGCTGACAGATTGGGCGCCAACCAGCCGCTCGAACCTGTCAGAGTCGCTCAAGAAGTCTGCGAGCTCGCTGAGCCCGTGGATATGGGCTTCGTGATCGACAGCGGCCAGGGTGATGAGGAGGGTGATCGGATCATTCTCCGAATGACCTACGCATACGGGCGTTCGCAGCGTGATCAGCGACACGCCCATCTTCTTGACTCCCTCTTCTGGTCGAGCGTGCGCTATCGCGATGCCAGGGGCGATGGCGATGTACGGCCCTAGCTTCTTGACGGCGTCGATCATGGCATCGACATAGCGTGGTTCGATGGAGCCATTTCTCAGCAGGGGCTGAGCCCCCTTCCTGATGGCATCCTCCCAGTCGGTTGCCTCGACTCCGATTTCGACGGTCTTCTCGTTAAGCAGGTCGGCAAGCATCACTCAGAGTCCTTTCCCTCGTAATAGGAAGCCAAGACATCGATGCAGGCACGAAGCATCCTATCGAGGGTCTGGCCTTCGTTTGCGGCGATATGTGGGGTGCAGATGACGTTGTCCAAGGCGAGCAGGGAGCTGGATCCCGCGGGAGCCGATTCCAAGACATCAAGTCCTGCGCCGGCTATCTCTCCTCTCTCAAGCGCCTTGGCGAGGGCTTCGTCGTCGACGATTCCTCCGCGCGCACAGTTGATGAGAATCGAGCTTGGCCTCATCGCTTCCAGTTCCTCAGAGCTGATGAGGTGATGCGTCTGTGAGGTGAGAGGCGTATGGACGCTGATGACATCAGACGCTCGAATAAGCTCCTCGAATGAACAATACGACCCGCCAGCTCCCAAGAAGCCATCGTTTTCCTTCACATCGTTGCCTATGACGGTCATTCCGATGCCTTCGGCGAGCTGGGTGAGCGAGCATCCTACAGACCCCGTGCCGAGTATCCCCAAGGTCTTGCCCTTGAGAGATGTCCCGACCAGACGAGGCCAGTTGCCCGACCTCACCTTCCTATCTCCCTCGACGATTCTTCTCGAGACCGCCAGCATGAGACCGAGTGCGAGCTCCGCGACCGCATCTGAGTTGACGGCTGGCAGGTTGCGCACCGCAACGCCTCGATCGGTCGCGGCAGCGGCATCGATGTTGTCAATGCCCACGCCGAACTTGCAGATCAGGCTCAGGCCTGGGAACGCCTCCAGCTCCTCGCTGCCGATCGTTTCGGTCCCTACGACGATGCAGTCAAAGCCATTGCCATCCGCCTGCGCGTTCGATACGTCTGCAAGGCACGCATCGAACCCGGCGTCCGCGAAGATCTTCTTCAGTTCCTCTTTTGGATGGCTTGACCTGCAGCTCCTTGAGGCAACCAGGACCCTTCTCATCGCTTGCCCTCCTCGAGCTCGCCGCAGGATTCCATGCAGCGCCTCAGGGCGTCATGCCAATTCGGGAGCTCGTAGCCAAACGTCGCTGGCCAGACAAGGGAGTCGAAGACGGTCCTCTTGGCACGGCGGGCCACTTTCGTCGAGTCGGACTCAGCAGGCACGATTAGCCCAGCATCAAGCCCAGAGAGCTCTGCCACGGCGCAACTGACCTCGTACCTAGATGCAGAGCCAGAGTTCGAGATGTGATAGGTTCCGAACCAATCGCTTTCTCCAAGGTCAACCAAGGCATGTGCCAAGTCGGCGGTGTACGAGGGGCAGCAGATCTGGTCGATGCTGGCAGAGATGCGGTTCCCTGTCCGAAGCTGGTCAAGGACATTGAAGAGGAAGTTGTTCCCCCGGTGCCCCTTGTAGCCGAACAGCAGGGCCGTCCTCACGATAAACGACCTGCCCCAAAGGCTTTCGATCGTCTTTTCTGCCGCCACTTTCGTGCGCCCGTATGCGTTCACAGGACATGTGGTATCGAACTCGTTGTAGCCGCCGGTCTTGCGTGCCCCGTCGAAGACCGTGTCGCTGCTTATGTATATGAGCTTAGAAGACGTCTCTCTGCATCCTTGGATGACGTTCCAGGTGCCGAGTACATTGGTCTTGAACCCATCCCTCGGATGAAGTTCCAAATCATCGAGGTCTCGGTAACCGGCTGCATGGACGACCAGGTCGGGACACGCGCTTCGGATTGCCTGACAAGTCGCTTTGGTGTCGAGAAGGTCGATGTCCTTGCGGCCCATGAACCTCGTCACCTTGTGGCCGCGCTCTTCGAATGCGTCCGCGACGTCCCAGCCAAGAAGCCCGGAAGCTCCAGTAACGACGACATTCATGAGGACATTACCTCCTTGCCTGTCTCCGTTGGGCCGCATTCCGTGAGGACTGCCCTGCAGGGAGCCGCTTCGAGCGCTGCCAGCTTCAGAGGCAGACACATGAGCGTGTATTCGCCTGGCTGAACCCCACGGAGCCGGATCGCCTCAAGGATGGTGATGCCTGCTTTGAGCAGCGGAAAGTGCGCCTTGTGGCTCTTGTCTCCGGCCTTGTCGACCGTGAAGTAGTCGATTCCGACCAGCTTCGTGCCCATCTCGGCAAGCATCTCGCATGCATCGGCTTCGAAATACACGTTCTCAAATTCGGCATTCGCGGAAAGCAGATCGGTGTTGTCGGTGAGGAACAGAAGACGTGGGGCCCTAAGGCTGCATCCTTCGAGGAAGGCAGGGGTGATGGAGCCTATTCCGCGTGCGTCAACAACCTGAGCTCGTCCACATAGGTCTTCAAGCGGGATTTCGTCGACATGCCGCCCATCCTCGATGAAATGGAAGGGGGAGTCTATGTGGGTTCCGAGATGCGTCGTCATCGTGAATCTCGAGAGCGCCATCCCTTGGCCGGTCTCATAATGTCGAGCCCATTCGTAGCTGAAGTCCTGCACGCTCGGATAGCGCTTCATCCCACGTTCCAGCGTCTGCGTGATGTCTATGAGCCCCATGTCCTTCTCCTTAGCCTATTCCGCCGAACAGCGATGCAATGCCATAGGAGATGATGCCGGCCCAGCAGAAGTCGGGATCGACGACGGTCACGAAGTAGGGACCGAGGATCGCATTGCAGACGATGAAGTACAGGTAGGGGAGAATGATGAACAGAATTCCCTGGATGGCTCCGCCAAGAATCGCTCCCTTGAGGCCACCGGTGTTGTTCCCGAAGATGCCTCCGGCGCCGCCCATGAAGAAGAACTCGAGAATGGGAGGAACGACATAGGTCCCGACGACGAAGCTGAAGATGATCGAGAACGCGACGCCAGCGACGGTTGCCGAGAGGAAGCCGATCAGTACCGCATTGGGCGCATAGGGGAAGATGACGGGCACATCAAGCGCGGGAATCGCATCCGGGACGAGCTTCGAGGCGATGCCCTCGAATGCCGACAGGATCTCGGAGACCATCATGCGGACGCCCTGAAGCAGGATCGTGAGGCCAGCGCCGAACGTGATGGATTGGGTGACGAGGAAGGTGACCACATTCTGGGAGACCCCAAGCTCGGAGAGGTAATCAGTGCCAGCAGCTCCGACGCAGACCGCGAGCAGGATGAACATGACCGCTGAGACGGCACAGACGGTTTCCTTTGCGAAGGCGAGCCATTTGGGGAGCTCGATGTTCTCTGTGCCCTTGTCCTTGCTCTTCCTGAAGAGCTTGCCGGCCTGACCTGCGAGCCAGTATCCGGTCGCTCCGAAGTGGCCCATTGCCAGCGGTTGCCCGCCGGTGATCTCGTTCATCGACTTCTGGTTGATGGCAGGCAGGACCACATACAGCGTTCCGGCGAGGAGGGAACCGATGATTACGGCGGGAAGCCCCACGACGCCCGCGCAAGCCATCGCGATGGTCACGGCACATGCGACATAGAGGAAATGGTGCCCTGCCAGGAAGATGTACTTGAGTGGAGTGAGCCTCGCCAGTATGAGGTTGATGACGAACGCTCCAACGATGATGTATCCAACGGTGGCGCCGTAGTCTGCGGTGGCAATCGCGACGACCGACGTTGTCATAGGAACGAGGCCCTGGATGTTGAATGCCTTCATGAGCAGGGGAGAGAGATAGTTTGCGATCACGCCCGACATGACGCCTGCGCCTGTGTTGAGGATGATGATGCCCATGATCGCCTTCATGGTGCCGATGGCGACCTTGTCTGCAGACTTACGCTGGATGAGCAGGCCGATGAGCACAACCAATCCGATGAGAATCGTTGAGTCGGTTAAGAAGTTGGTGATGATTGACCATAAAATGTCCAAGAGAGTACGCCCCCTTATCAAGGTCGTATTCGAACTTGAGATGAAATTGTGTGAGGTATTGCGGCGGCGTTCCGCCTAGGAACTAGATCTCGCCGAGCCTCTTGAGAACCGCCTCGGCTTTGGTCCTCATCTCGTCCTTGTCGACGAAGTTGCTGATCGGGATGACCCGATACCTTTCCTGCTCGGGAAGGCTGTCGCTCAGGATCCCAGCCAGCTCGACAGAGGTAATCGCCATGTCAAAGCTGACAGATTGTGCCGTGCCGATGTCTGCGACGTCGAGCGAGTAGTCCTTGACCCCAAGCTCGTCCAACACCTTCCCAATGTTGATCTTCAAAATGATGCTCGATCCGATGCCCAGGCCGCAGACGGCAAGAACCTTCATTTCCTCCTCCTTCCAGACTGATGAAGCGATGATTCCGACTAGATGACCATTGCCTTGTCGCACCTCCCATCTGCATGTGCAGCTCCTTTGTTGCTAGGTCCCGAATCCTCCAAGAGGGCTTTCTCAAGCACTGTGATGAGCTCTGGCGCAGATGCTGATCTCCGCAGCCTTTCGGTCACCTCAGAATCAGCGAGCAAGCCAATGACCTTCGAGATGGATTCCGTCTCGTCGGAGCGCTCAAGGCTATTGACGGCAAACATCACGATGAGGTCGACGGGTCGGCCATCCGCCGCCTCCCATTCGATGGGGGATCGCGTCGTGGCGATCCCCAGGCAGGGGTGGCGCACCGTGTCCGATATGCCATGGGGAATCGCGATGCCCATTCCGATTCCAGAACCGCCGAGCTTCTCGCGCTCGTCAATCGCATCGAGAAGTGCATCGGCGTCTGCAACTGCCCCAGAGCTCACCAGTTGCTCGGCCATCATTCGCAAGGCCACATTCCTGCTTCTTGCGCCCATTCCGATGAGCACGGAGCTCGCATCGAGGACGTGGGTCCCCATCGCTTGCTGTCCTGTTGACATGTTGCTGAGCATCTTCATCTCGGTGCGGAGATGCTCGCGCACTTCGAAGACGTCCTGCTGGTTCAGGAAGACCGAGACGAGTACGGATTCGCATTGGATGGGGAACGTGATGGGGGTGGTGGTGATGACGAGGCTTATCTCGGAAAGGTCCTTGCGCTTGAGCTGTCGCAGCGAAAGGACGTCCGCGACCTCAAGGTCGGGGAACACCGTCTCAATGCGCTTCTCAAGAAGCTTGGAGGTCCCGATGCCGGTTGAGCAGACGAGGACAACGCGAACCCGTTCGTGTCGTTCCTCGAGCGCTGCTGCAAAGTACATGCATAGGTAACAGGCTTCGTCTTCGGTAAGGATTCGATCGGGAAGGCACTGCACCAGGAGCTTCCGGGCGATGGAGCCGACCGTCTCGTAGAGGCTCTCATATTCGCTTTCGACTTGGTCTTTGATGAGGCATACGATTCGAACGCCGAACTCGATTCGCTTGAGCATCGAGCTCACATGAAGCAGCAAGCTGTTCATCAGGTGGGAATCGGAGGGGATGTCGATTCCCGTTTGGGTGCGCACATCCTTCACGAGCTGGTCGGTAAAGCCGACCGTCAAGTCATCTAGGCCTTGCAGCAACTGGCCTACTACCTCTTGGTCGGGCAACTCGCCAACGCCGCATCCCTTGAAGTGCATATAGATGTTTCTCACTTCGTTCTCGGGGAGCGTGATGCCGGTCTTCTTGGAGAGCTCAGAGACGCATTCGGCCACCTTCTGATAGATGACGCCCCGGCGCTCCTCCTCGGACAAGACGTCTTCCGACTCTATGCATCGATTGTTCTTGACGCGCTCGATGGCGATCAGGATATGGGTCACGATATTGACGTAGTAGATGTCGCCAAGGATTATCCCGATGCTTTCCTCTATGGAGCCGACGCACTCCTCTACCTGTCCGAGGCGCTCTTGCCCATAGGTTCTCGCCAGCACTGCCCAAGTGGCGTCATTGAGCCTGGCATGCTCGGGCTTCGTGCCGTCCACGGAGCTTGGGTAGAGCTCAGCCAGGACGTTGGCGATCTCGTTTCGGATATCCGCCTCATCTCCGACGAGGAACGTGCCGTGCAGCGTCTTCGCAAGAGTGATTCCGTTTTCAGCCGCCCTGTTCGAGATGGATTGCAAGTCGTTCACGATTGAGCTGCTACCGACGTAGTACCTCTCGGCAAGCTCGGCGATGCTCGTGGCATTGGGGGAGTCAAGAAGCATGCCAAGGTAGATCATCGAGCGGCGGTTGCCGACGGTGTCATCGCCGTAGATCGCATCGCTTTCGAAGATGACCTCGGTCAGGTGCTGCCTTACCTCAGGGGTGCACTCGAGAGCCACTTCGTGTCGTCCGACTCGCACGATCGAGAAGCCCACCCCTTCTCCAAAGGAGGAGATTTTTGAGAGGTCCCTCTGGATCGTCTTGGTAGAGCACGCGCATAGGCCTGCAAGCTCCTCATGAGTCACCGAGCGCTTGAGGAGAAGCTGACGGAAAACCGTGACCTGGCGCGTGCTTAGATTCAAGGCGTTCCCTTCCAAGACGATTCGCTTGGTTCTATGTGCGAATTCCTTGTCTGGCATGACCTTACGAGATGGTTGCCAAGGAGTTGAATTCCAAAAGTTGTCTCCGCAGTTGGACAAGCCGCTAACGGCCTGTGGCAGACCTTCCTGCGCTCGTGCCGCATGATCGCCGGTTGCGCCTTTCGCTTGGCAACCGGTGTGGCCCCTAGAGGTGCCTACCGCTACACTTCTAGGGGTGTTTGTCAGGAAAACCGCGCGTCGTAGCTGGCAATTTGCGTGCGTGTCGCCAAATTGCGTGCGGAAGCGCGGAGGGTCTCCGGAGATGGGGGAGAGCATGGGAGTATTGGATTCCGTCAAGGCAAAGGCCATCGAGGCAGTCGTCCTCAAGGGCACCGACATGCTCATCGACGACTTCGATGGCAACCTGCCCAAGGTCCTCGACATGGTCAACAAGCTCTCCGGCATGGCGGACTCCACGACGGACCACCAGCGCGACCTGCTCAACAAGTTCTCCCACGAGTACTTCATGGATCCCGAGAACAACTGGCGCATCCTGATCGACAAGGTCCGTGGCCTCGACCGCGAGACCGTCGAGCTGTTCGTCAAGAACTTCTTCGTGAACTCCGTCGTCATCGGCGGCAACCGCCAGCGCGAGGTCAACGCCAAGGAGGACTGCAACTGCCCCTGGGCCATCCTCATGGACCCCACCACCGCCTGCAACCTGCATTGCACTGGGTGCTGGGCGGCAAACTACGAGGACAAGAAGCACAAGTCGCTTACCTACGACGAGCTCGACTCCGTCATCAGCCAGGGCAAGGAGCTCGGCACCTACGTCTACCTGTTCACCGGCGGCGAGCCCATGGTGCGCTGGGCTGACCTGTACAAGCTCTGCAAGAAGCACCGCGACTGCATCTTCTCGGCGTTCACGAACGGCACGCTCGTCACCGACCAGGTGGCCGACCAGATCGCCGAGGTCAAGAACTTCATCCCCGCCTTCTCGATCGAGGGCTTCGAGGAGGCCACCGATGGCCGTCGCGGCAAGGGCACCTTCGAGCGCGTCACCGCCGGGATGGACCGCCTGAAGGAGCGCAACCTTCCCTTTGGCACGTCCATCTGCTACACGCGCGAGAACTTCGACTCCATCACCTCCGACGAGTTCATCGACTTCCTGGTGGACAAGGGCGTGCTCTTCTCCTGGATCTTCACCTACATGCCTGTGGGCGTGGGCGCGCCGGTCGAGCTCATGGCCACCGACGAGCAGCGCGCGGGCATGTACCACGTGGTGCGCGAGAACTGGCGCCAGACGAAGCCCATCTTCTTCGCCGACTTCTGGAACGACGGCGAGTACACGGGCGGCTGCATCGCCGGAGCCCGCCGCTACCTGCACATCAACGCCGGCGGCGACGTGGAGCCCTGCGCGTTCATCCACTACTCCGACTGCAACATCCGCGAGAAGAGCCTGCTCGAGTGCTACAAGAGCCCGCTGTTCAAGGCCTATCGCGCCCACCAGCCGTTCAACAAGAACATGCTGCGCCCCTGCCCGCTTCTGGACAACCCCGGCGCGCTCGCCACGGTCGTGACGGAGTCTGGCGCTCACTCCACCGACTACACCCGTCCCGAGGACGTCTTCGAGCTGTGCCGCAAGACGGTCCCCACGGCCGAGAAGTGGGCCGTGACCTCGCAGGGGCTCTGGGACAACTCGCCCAAGGGCAAGTGGGTGGCCGAGCTCGAGGCCGAGGGCAAGGACCCCATCGGCTGGGCCGACTAGCCAAGCCAGGCAGCCGCGACGGCCATGGCATCCTCATCGCGCGCATCAGCACCTGCGTCCGGGAGCCCCTCCCCGGAAGGTCCGGCCTTCGGGGAGGGCTACCTCACCGTCCGCGACGGCGCGGAGCCGCAGGGGGTGTATGAGGAGCGCAAGAGCCGCTTCATAGCGCAGCTGGCGCACGTCTCGGGCGAGCGCGAGGCAGAGGCGTTCGTGGACGAGGTGAAGGCGCGCCATCGCGACGCGCGGCACAACGTGCCCGTATGGGCGCTGTCAGACGGCCGCGAGCGAGCCAGCGACGCCGGCGAGCCCCGTGGCACCGCCGGCATGCCGGTACTCGAGGTCCTGCGGGGTGCCGGGCTGAAGGACGTGTGCTGCGTCGTCACGCGCTACTTCGGCGGGACGCTCCTAGGCGCCGGCAACCTCTCGCGCGCCTATGTCGAGGCGGCGAACCGTGCCGTGGCAGCCGCGCAGGCCGATGGCTCGACCGTGCGCATGAGCCTCGTCACCAAGGTCGTGTGCGAGATTCCCTATACCCTCTACGACCGGGTCGTGCGGCTGGCGGCCGACGCGGGCGGGAAGGTTCGCGACTCGGTCTTCGCCGAGGACGTGCAACTCACGCTCGACTTCCTCGCGGGCGACGAGGAGGCGTTCATGGCCGCCGTGCGCGAGCTGGCGGCAGGGGAGGAGCTCTGCCGCGCGGCCGAGCCCGCGTTCCGCGCGTTCTAGGCAGGCCTTTCGGCCTGCGCGCGGCGCGTGATCGTATGACGCACGGCCACATGGCACATGGCCGCATGGCATGAGAACGGGGCGCCCCGCGCATCGCGAGGCGCCCCGCATCGGTCTCGATGTCGTTCGGCTCTGAAGCCGGAGGCTACAGGCGCGGGGAGAGCGCCACTCCCATGGCCGTCCACGGAGCCACGTCCACGGGCTCGGAGTCGTCCCAGACGGCCAGCAGGTCCTTCGGCACGAACTCGCGCCTCACGATGACCTCGCCGCCGAACGTGCGGAACCAGTCCGCGCTCATGTGCAGGTAGCCGTCCTTGCAGGCGTCCTTGCCCCAGGAGTTCTCCACTCGCCATCCGAGCGGGCGCCCATGGCCGTCGAGCTCGACGCCCTGGAACGTCATCGCATGGGTGAGCGAGGTCTCGCGCACGTCGGCCATCGTGGCGCGGTCGAGCCCGAGCCTCATGCCGAAGAGCCCCTCGAGGTCCACGCCGTCGGTGGCCAGCACGCCGGGGAAGTCCTTGATGCCGCGCGGGAAGTCCTGCATCACGTCGCAGGCCATGCCCACCGGGACGCCCGCCTTCAGGCTCGCCACGGCGGCCTGCTCGAGCACCTCCTGCTCGACGTTGAGGAAGAGCAGCGGCTTGCCACCCTCCACGGAGTCGATGAGCTCCACGTGGTAGGCCTTGCCGAACGGGCGGCCCTGGCCGGGGATGGAGACGAGCTCCACGTAGTCGTCCGGGTCGAAGGGCACGTAGCGCTCGAGGAACTCGAGCGGGGTGATGTTGCGCTCGCGCACCATGCGGCGCGGCTTGGCGCCCTTGTCGTCGGCGGGCTTGGCCTCCGGAAGCGGGAGCACGTCGACGAGGCGGTCGCCGTCGAGCTTGCAGGCAGGGCCCACCTCGCAGGCGAAGTCGAAGGTCCTCGGCGGCTCTCCCAGGCAGATGGCGAGCATCTGGTAGACGTCGGCCATGACCTCGCGCTTGAGCCCGCGCAGCTCGCCCATGCCCGCGCCCTCGGCG
>CADBMC010000172.1 GCA_902795635.1 uncultured Coriobacteriaceae bacterium
CGATCATCGAGAGCGGCATCGACAACCCCCACACCAACACCCTCATCATTGAGGACTCGCAGCGCCTGGGCCTGGCACAGCTCTACCAGCTCAAGGGCCGCGTGGGCCGCGGGCGCAACCAGGCGTTCGCCTACTTCATGTTCCCCGGCGAGGTGCCGCTCACCCCCGAGGCCACCGACCGCCTCATGGCCATCAACGAGTACCAGGAGCTGGGCAGCGGCATGCGCATCGCCATGCGCGACCTGGAGATCCGCGGCGCGGGCTCGCTCCTGGGCGCCGAGCAGCACGGCAACCTCTCCAGCGTGGGCTTCGACCTGTTCACCCAGATGCTGGGCCAGGCCGTGGCCGAGGTGCGCGGCGAGGCCCCCGAGGCGGCCGAGGAGGACGTGACGGTGAACCTGCCGGCGGAGTTCTTCCTGGCCGAGGAGTACCTGCCCGAGGTGGACAAGCGCGTGCTCGTGTACCGCAGGATTGCCGGGGCCTCAGAGCTGGCCGACGTGGACGCCCTGCAGCAGGAGGTGGAGCGCGACTTCGGGCCGCTGCCCCTTGCCGGGCGCAACCTCTTCGACCGCGCGCGCATCCGAATCCGGGCGGCGCGCCTGGGGGTGGCGAGCGTCTCCGCGGCGGGAGGCAAGATCGTGTACCAGGGGCTGGCGGTGTCGCGCGAGGTGGCGGCCAAGCTCAAGGAGCGCCGCGCCATCGTGTACCCCAAGAGCAAGAAGGTGTCCTACCCGTACCGAGCCTCCGGCGAGGAGCTGCTTCCGCTCGCCCTGGGCGTGCTCGAGCTCGCGGGCGGCGATGACGACGACGGCACGGCCGCAGGCGACGACCGCGGCGGCGAGGCATAGGGAGGCCACATGGCGCAGGACGCAGGCATGCCGGCAGGCGGGCAGGCAAGCGAGCAGGCTAACGAGCGGGCGAACGAGCAGGCGAACGAGCAGGCGGGCGTGGGCCCGGAGGAGGCGCGGCTCCGCCAGCTGGCGGAGCAGGTTGACGCTGAGACGCGCGGGCGCGCCGGGGCGCCCGGCACCCATCCCGAGTTCGACCGTCTGGCGCGCACCATCTGGCGGCTGCGCCAGCCGGACGGCTGCCCGTGGGACAAGGCCCAGACGCACACCTCCATCGTGCGCAACATGATCGAGGAGGCCTACGAGGCGGTGGACGCCATAGAGGCCGACGACGCCACGCACCTGCGCGAGGAGCTCGGCGACGTGCTGGAGCAGGTGCTGCTCCACTCCCAGATCGAGGCGGACGACGGCGGCTTTTGCATCGACGACGTGTGCCGCGAGCTCAACGAGAAGCTCGTGCGCAGGCACCCGCATGTGTTCGGCGACGGCTCCGCGGCAGACGCCGAGGCAGCGCTCGACAGCTGGGACGAGGTGAAGCGCAAGGAGCGCGCGGCGGCAGGCGCCGCGGCAAAGGCCTCCGGGGACGCGCCGGAGGGCTCGGCCGAGCCGGGGCTGCTCGACTCCATACCGCAGGGCATGCCTGCGCTCATGCAGTGCCAGAAGGTGTCCAAGCGCGCGGCCAAGGCGGGCTTCGAATGGGAGACAACGGCCGACGTGTGGGACAAGGTGGCCGAGGAGCGTGCCGAGTTCGAGGCTGAGGAGCGGGGGAGCGAGCGCGCCGAGGAGGAGTTCGGCGACGTGCTCTTCGCGCTGGTGAACGTGGCCCGCAAGGAGGGCATCGACGCCGAGGAGGCCCTGCGCCGCTCCACGGCCAAGTTCCGCCGCCGCTGGGCCTCGATGGAGGCGGCCTGCCGCGCTCGCGGCGTGCGGCCGGAGGACCTCTCCACCGCCGAGCTCAATGAGCTCTGGGACCAGGCGAAGGCGCAGGAGTAGCCCGCCGCTCGGCGCGGCGTCTGCTGGTTTTTCCGAATCAGGCGTCGGCCGCCGGGCGAGTGCGCTAGATTAGCTACTACACGGATGCGCCACGCGCATCGCCCGAACGAAACGCAGAACGCACTCACGGCAAACGCAGCATGAACCGCACCTGAAACGAAGCAGTCGCAATGGGCATGACGAGCACAGCCACAAAGACGTTGTCCCCGGCATCCGGCCGGTTCCGCACTGCCGGCGCGCACGAGCGGCAGAGCCGCCGTCCGTCGCCGCGCGCGGACAGGGCCCGCTCGGGCGCCGCCGCATCGCAGATGGCGGACTCGCTCGCGGACGCCTCCCGCATGGCGAGCTCCCGGGCGGACCGCACCGCGAGCTTCCGCATCCCGGAAACGCGCTCGGCCGAGGCGCGAGCGACGAGCTCTGCCCGCAGGACGGCCACGTCGCGTGCCGATGCCGTCCCTGCCGACCCCGCCTCCGAGGGCGGGAAGGCACGCGTAGCCGCACACGCCGGCATCGCGGGCGCGGGGGCCGCGGTGGCAAGGGTAGGCCGCTCGGTCGCGGCCTGGGCTGCTGGCCTAAAGAACGCCGACGCCGCCCAGAAACGCCGCGCGCTCGTCGTCGCGGGCGTCATCCTCACCTGCGTGCTCTTCCTCTACCAGCCCCTGCGGAGCCTCTATGTGGCGCGCAGGAACGAGCAGGTGCTCACCGAGCAGCTCGCGCAGATGAACGCCACGAACGATTCGCTCCAGAGCGACATCGGCGCCCTGCAGACCCGCGAGGGCATAGAGGACGCCGCCCGGCGCCTCGGATACGTGGGCGAGGGGGAGACGGCCGTGAACGTGGAGGGCATCGACTCCTCGGCAGGCGACGCGTCGTCGGACTCCTCCACGAGCGTTGCCGGCACCGCGGGCTCGAGCGGCCCCTCCGACTCCAGCGATGCGGCCAGCACCTCCGATGACCCCTGGTACGTGCGGATCGGCGACTTCATCTTCGGATACGACCCCTCGGAGGCGTAGCGCCATGGCTTGCGTGGCCGTGATAGACATCGGTACCGTCTCGGTGCGCCTTGCCGTCGCGAGCTTCTCGGACGGGCGGCTCGGGCACGTCGACAAGCTCACACGCATCTGCGACCTGGGCGAGGGCGTCTCCGCCACGCGCAGGATCTCGAACGCGGCGATCCTGAGGGTCGTGCGCTGCGTAGACGACTACCTGGCCCATGCGCGCGAGGCCGGGGCCACGGTGGCGGCCTGCACGCTCACGAGCGCCGCCCGCGACGCGACGAACGCCGTGGAGCTGCTCTCGGCCCTTTCCGAGCGCGGCCTCATCCCCCAGGTGATCCCCGGCGACGTGGAGGGCAGCCTCACCTTCCTCGGCGTGGCCCGCGACTTCGTGGGCACGCGCCTGCTCGTGGCCGACAACGGCGGCGGGTCAACCGAGTTCGCGCTCGGGTCGCTGGACGCCGGCGCCGCCAAGCTGGACTTCGTCCGCTCCGTGGACGTGGGCTGCCGCAAGGTCACGGAGCGCCTGCTCTCCCGAAACGACCCGCCCACCGCCGCCGAGCTCGAGCGCGCCCACGAGGCATGCCGCCTCGAGCTCTCGGGAATCGGCGCGCTCGTGGCCGCGAACCCGCCCGCGCCCGAGCGGCTCGTCGTGTGCGGCGGCACCGTCACCTCGCTCGTGGCCATGCATCTGGGCCTGGAGCCCTACGACTCGAGCCACGTGCACCTCGCGCAGCTCACGCGTGCGGACGTCCAGGAGCTCGAGCGGCGCATGGCGGCCATCCCCGTGGCACGTCGGCGCGCCGTGCGCGGCCTTCAGGAGAAGCGCGCCCCCATCATCCTAGGCGGCATCGTCGTGATCGACGAAATTCTGGGCATGCTTGGCGTTGACCGACTAACCGTGAGCGAAAGCGACCTGCTCTACGGCTTGGCAACGGTGGTTGGTACCATGCAGGAGGGCGGCGCCTCTCCCATAGCCTGGGAGCCGGCCGTCGTCGGGCTGTAGCCTTACGGCCGCGGCTCGTTGCCCGTGCTCGGGCGGCATCGTCGGGCCTCATGCCCGCGGCGCGCCTTCGTGCGGGGCACCCTCCGGGGGCGTGGCGCAACTGGCAGACGCAGGGAACTTAAAATTCTTCGCCTTCTGGCTTGTGGGTTCGAACCCCACCGCCCCCACCAGAAGCGAACGGGCCTTCCGCCGCATCGAGAGCATCGCATGCCGCAGAGGGCCCGATTGCGTTCGGGCTGCGTTCGCGAGGATGGGCATGCGCGGCGAGCTCGCGACACCTGCCGCAGAACGCGCCCATGCGCTGCGACGATATGAGGCGTCCTATATACTGTGGCAGCAGCGGCGAGACGCTGCGAGTAGGGCTCGCCGGGGCTGCCGCGATGCGTCCGCGGCGGCGCGGGCGGAGAATGCGGAAAGATGGTGCCCCAAACGGGACTCGAACCCGTGTTGCCGCCTTGAAAGGGCGGAGTCCTAGACCGCTAGACGATTGGGACGCACAGAGAAATATATCAGAGCCAAGGGACGGGGGTCGGTGGCAGATGGCTGACGAGAGAGGTCTTAGCACCCACGACGTGACCTTCGCGGCGGCGGGCGTCGCGCTCATGGCCGTGGCGTCATGGGTGACGGTGCCGGTGGGCGTGGTCCCCTTCACCCTGCAGACGATGGCGGTGACCTTCGTTGCCCTGGCGCTCCGGCCGAAGGCGGCGATCGCCTCCATGCTCGCCTACGTGCTAATTGGCGCCGTGGGCGTGCCCGTGTTCAGCGGCATGAGCGGCGGGGTGGGCGTGCTCTTCGGGCCCACGGGCGGCTTCATCATCGGCTTCGTGGTGGCCACGGCCGCGGCGGAGGCCATCCTCGCGCATCGGCGCACGAGGGCGGCCAAGGCCTTCGTCTGCGTGCTTCTGGTGGTCATCATGTACGCGTTCGGCTGGGCGTGGCTCATGGCCTCCACCGGCATGGGGCCAGCCGCCGCGTTCGCCGCGGCGTGCGCGCCCTTCATCCTGCCCGACGTGGTAAAGGTGGCCGTCGGCGCCGGCCTGGCCGAGGCCGTGACCTCCGCCGTCCCCGCGCTCACGAGCGAGGCCTAGCCGGCCGCTGCAGCCGCCGCCTGCGCTGACGCGGCGCGTGGGCCAGGGCGCCGCACTGGGCGGGTCCCGGGCTCCGTGCGGGAACGCTACCAGTCGTAGCCCCGCTCGTCGGCGAACCGGCGGGCGCTCTCCACGATGCCCGGCTGCGACTGCGCCCACGCCACGAAGTCCGGCGCGTCCACGATCACGGGATCCGCTTCGGCAACCGCCATCATCGACTCGGCGAACGAGTTGGGCGCCGCCTCCGGCCGATCCGGCAGGTAGGAGTCCACGAACGCGGGTCTGAGCAGCGCGAACGCGCCTCCCTCGCAGAGCGTCGAATAGCCCTGGAGCGCACGGCGCGCGGCTCCCATGCGGTCCAGCTTGTAGAGCAGCAGCGCGTGCATGAGGTGCGACCACGCGCTTCCGGCATGCGAGAAGCGCGCCTGCAGCTTGTCGAAGGCGGGCTCGTCCTCGAGCCGTGCGCACACGATCTCCAGGGTGTGGCGCGCCCCGAGGCAGTCGCTCGGCGCGGCGTCCAGAAGCGTGGAGCACAGGTCGCGCGCGAGCCGGAAATGAGTCGTGTTTATGCATGCCCTGGCAGCGGCGTCGCGCACGCGCAGTGCCGGGCGAAGCCCCACGTCGTCCCAGGCGTCCGGCGCGCCCGCATCCCCCTCGGCCTCGTCGGGCGCAACGCCCTCGGTGCCCACGCCCACGCCCTCGGGGCCCTCCGAGCCTCGCGCCGCCCGGCGCGCCCTGCCGGCCTCGGCGTGCTCGCGGATCCGCTCGGCGTTCTCGGCATCCAGCTTGAGCAGGGCGTCGAGCAGCTCGGGCGCGTCCATGTCGGCCACGAGCACGCGCACGAGGCGCGCGTCCAGGCAGCCGGGGTCCTCCTCGAGCGCCGCCTTGCAGGCGAGCTCGAGCGCGTCGAAGCGCCTCTTGCGCGCCTTGAGGTACTCGTCGTCGTCGAGCAGGTCGTCGTCCTCGCCGTCGGCCTCGTAGCGCTCGAGCGCCGAGACGAGGCGCGCGAAGGCCCGCTCGGACGCGGTGGAGACGAACGAGTCCACGTCGGAGCGCACGGCGAGCAGGAGCTCCTGGTAGCCCTCCTTCGAGAGCCCACCCAGCTCCTTGGCGCGCCTCTGGGCGCAGCGCAGCACCAGCTCCTCGCGCCCCCTCATGCCCGCTCGCCCCCTTCGGCCGCATCGGTCCCGCCGGAGCCACGGTCGCCGCCGGAGCCACGGCCGCCGCGCCTAGCGCGCCCGCCTTCCGCGCCGCTGTCCTCGGCCGCCTCGCGTGCCACGGCGCGCTCCACCTCGGGAAGCCCGGCCACCCATGCGCCGAGCGTGCCGCGGCACTCGTACTCGCGCCCCTCCTGCAGGAGCACCGCCGCCTCCGACACGGCCAACACCAGCTCGTCCTCCTGCCACGGGTCCACGGCGAGGCGCGCGAAGGCGCCGTCGGAGAGCTCGTCCTGGCCCATGAGGATCGAGCCCGCATGCGGATAGGCCCCGAGCAGCACGCCCGCCAGCCTGCGCGCCTCCTGCATGTCCAGGCGGGCGTGGGCGCACGCCATGCGCGCGATCAGCATCCAGGGGTCGGTGCCCCCGCGCTGCCGCGTCGCGTCGCGCGTGGCCTCCGCGAGCCGGTCAAGCCCATGGTCGTCCTCGAGCTTGGCCAGCGCGAAGGCGTAGGTGAAGCCCGCGTCCGCGACGCCTGCCTCGTCCAAGGCAAGGAGCCTCCTGCTCACCTCCACGGAGCGGCGGTACCTGCCGCACACGAGCGAGCGCGTGGCGAGCTCGGCCAGCCAGCGCAGGCAGGGACGCATGGCGAGGTCGGCGGCGAGGCGCGGGTCGGGCCCCTGTCCGGCGAGCGCGCGGTCGCGGGCCTCCGTGCCGCGGGCCACCACCTCGTCCACGCCGTCGGAGAGGAAGCGGTAGTGCGCGTCGAAGCCGTCCGAGCGCAGGAGGTCGCGCATGCGGATGGCATCGTAGCACGAGCCGTCCAGCGAGATGGCCTCCGAGAGCATCTCGGAGGCGTCGTCGCGGATGCGCGCCACCTCGTCGTCGCCCGCGAAGGGCAGCTCGTAGTCCAGGAGCTCTGCCGCGCGGGCCACAAGGTGGAACGCGCGGTCGGCGTCCGTGGCGGGCAGGTCGTCGTCCTGCCTCTCGAACCTGCGGCGGAACCCCATGGCGGCGCGTGCGGCGCCGAAGGGGTCGGCGCCCTCGAGGCTGCGGGCGAAGGCGATGCCCGACCTGAGGTAGTCCTCGTATCGGGGATCGAAGGCCATGGGGCTACCTCCCCAGCGCCCTGTCGCGTTCGGTGAGCGCCCGGGCCACGATGGCCTTGTCCTCCTCGCAGGGGACGGGCCCCTCGGGCCGCAGCATGCGGGCCTCCTCGCCCTTGCCGAGGACGCACACGAGCGCGGGCCTTCCCGCCGCGGCGGACTCGCCTGCGGCCTCCACCGCGCGCCCGATGGCCTCGACGCGATCGGGGACAACCTCGTAGCGCGCGCCCTCCGGCGTGGCCGCCACCATGCCGGCCACGATCTGCTCGAGCGGCTCGGTGCCGGGGTCGTCCTCGGTGTAGATGCACAGGTCGGAGTACGCGCAGGCCACGGGCGGCATCTGCGTGCGGCGCTCGATGCCCTTCACGCCCGTGCACCCGAACACGCTCACGATGAACCGGCCCGGGTACTCCTGCGAGACGGACTCGAAGAACTTCTTGAACGACTGCCCGTTGTGGGCGAAGTCCACGATGGCCACCACGTCGCCGGTCACGCTGGAGACGCGCTCCATGCGCCCGGGCACGCTCGTGGCCAGAAGCCCTGCGCGGATCTGGTCCGGCCCGATGCCGAGCCGCGTTGCTATGGCTATGGCGCACAGCGCGTTGTCCACGTTGAAGAGGCCCGGGATGGAGAGGGCCATCTCCTGCTCCCAGGCGGGGGTGTGCGCTACGAAGCGCGTCCCGGAGGCGCCGGGCACCACGTCGGAGCCCCACACGTCGGCCTCCCGGTCCGCGGGCGCGAAGTAGCTCACCTGGCTCACCGGCTCGAGCGCTCTGGCCACCTGCTCCATGCGCCTGAGGTCGCGCAGCACGACGGCCTCGCCCGCGCCGTCGAAGATGCGCATCTTCGAGGCCACGTAGTCCTCGAAGGTGGGATGCTCTACGGGCGAGATGTGGTCGCGCCCGATGTTGGTGAGGCCAGCGATGTCGAAGCGGATCCCCTCGACGCGCCCGTACTTGAGGCCTTGGCTCGACACCTCCATCACCATCGTGAGGCCGTGGTCGGCGGCGTTGGACAGCCGGCGGAAGAGCTCGGGGGCCTCGGGGGTGGTGTTGGGGGAGGGGCCGGAGCCCTCTCCGTCGTAGTACTCCACCGAGCCGAGCAGCCCCGCCTTCGAGCCGGGGACGCCGCCGTCGATGATGGAGCGCAGCATGTAGGTGGTGGTCGTCTTGCCCTTGGAGCCGGTGAGCCCCACGATCTTGAGGCGCTCGTCGGGCCGTCCCCATGCCTCGCGGGCAACGACGGGCATGGCGTCGCGAACGTCCGAGACAACGAGCGCGGGCAGCCCGGGCGCCGCCTGGGCGAGCTCGGGGGCGGCGCCTGCCTCGCACACGTAGGCGGAGGCGCCCATCTCGGCGGCCTTCGCCAGGAACGCCGGGCGGAAGCGCTCGCCCTTGCAGATGAACACGTTGCCGGGCAGGACGGCGCGCGAGTCATGTGCCGCGCCGGTGGCCTGGCAGGACTCGACGTCGCCCGTCGTGGCGACGAGCAGGTCGCGCTGCCGAAGGGCCGCGCATATGGATGTGAGCGTGATAGGCATCATTCCCCCATGCTACACTACGTGCGCTTCCATCTGCGCTTCGAGGGCCCATTCGGATGGCGCTCCCTCTCGCGCGGTGGCATGGGCGATTGGCGCAACGGTTGGCGCAGGTGCCTTACACGCACAAGGTTGGGGGTTCGAATCCCTCATCGCCCACCAGGACCTGCCGCGCAGGCCGCGAGGGCGGCCTGCGCTTCGCTTATCGCGGGCGCCGCGTTTTTGGGTATCTCTTTCCCATTGGTGGGCCTATGGGCGGGCCATCCGCTCGGGCAGGCTTTCGGAAAGGCGGCAAGAGATGGCGACCGGCAAGGTGGCGTTGGTGCTCGAGGGCGGCGGGTTCCGCGGCCAGTTCACCACGGGTGCGCTCGACGTGCTCATGGAGAACGGGCTCGACCAGTTCGGCGCCGTCTTCGGCGTCTCGGCCGGCGCGATCGCCGCGGCGGACCTCAAGAGCCGCCAGATCGGCCGCGGCTGCCGCGACGTGCTGGCCTTCCGCGACGACCGCCGCTTCATGTCGCTCTTCTCGCTGGCCACCACGGGCTCGATAACCGGCAACGAGTTCCTCTACCACGAGGTGCAGGACGAGCTCGACCCCTTCGACTACGCCACGTTCAACGCGAACCCCATGCGCATGTTCGCCGTGGCCACCGACGTGGACTTCGGCACGGCCGCCTACCTGGAGGTCTCCGAGCTGCCGCGCGACATCGACATGGTGCAGGCCTCGGCCTCGCTGCCGGCGCTCTCCGAGGCGGTGGAGATCGACGGCTCGCGCTACCTCGACGGCGGCTTCGGCGACTCGGTGCCCGTCGAGGCGGCCCTGGGGCTCGAGGGCGCGGCCACGATCGAGGGCTACGAGCCGGCCGAGCGCGCCGTGGTGGTGCTCACGCGGGAGCGCGGGTTCGTGAAGGGCCCCTACCAGCTCCAGGCCATCAGCGACCGCCGCTACGCGAGCACGCCGTACTTCGTGGAGTGCATGCATACGCGCCCGGAGCGCTACATGGCGCAGCGCGAGCGCATCTGGGAGCTCGAGCGCGAGGGCAGGGTGCTCGTCATCTGCCCCGACCGGCCGATCGAGACCTCCGTGACCGAGGCGAACGGCCAGCGCCTGCTCGAGCTCTACCTGCTCGGACGCAAGGAGACCGAGCGCCAGCTCGACGCCATCCGCGCCTTCCTCGGCTAGCGCCCGCGGCGAAATCGGAAACGAGAGACCGGAGGCCCCATGGCACGACCGTCTTCCGAAGGCAGAACGTCCCGCATCGCGGAGCTTGTGGACACGTATCGCGACCTGATCCCCTACGCGGTGTTCGGCGTGCTCACGACCCTCGTGAACATCGTCGGCTACTGGGCATGCGCCCACCCGCTCGGCATCGGGGTGCTGCCCAGCACCGTCATCGCCTGGGTGGCCGCGGTGCTGTTCGCCTACCTCACGAACCGCCGCTGGGTGTTCCACAGCACCGCCACGGGACGGGCCGTGCTCGTGGAGTGCGCGCAGTTCTTCGGCGCCCGCCTCGCCACCGGCGCGATCGACTTCGCGAGCATGGCGCTCTTCGTCGAGCTCCTCGGCTTCGACGACGTGGTCGTGAAGACGCTCGCCAACGTGGTGGTGATAATCCTGAACTACGTGCTCTCGAAGTTCGTGATCTTCAAGCACGACGACGAGGGAGGCAATCGATGAGGGTGCGCCACGCCCTCCCGGAGGACCTGCCCCGGATGCTCGAGATCTACGCCCATGCGCGCGAGTTCATGGTGGCCACCGGCAACCCGCGGCAGTGGGCCGCGCGGGGCTGGCCGCCCGAGGGGCTCGTCCGCGAGGACATCGTGCAGGGGCGCGCCTATGTATGCGAGAACGACGAGGGCCGGGTGGTCGGATCGTTCTGCTACATGTGCGGCCCGCATGTGGACCCCTGCTACGAGGACATCAACGGCGCCTGGCGCTCCGTGGAGCTCATGGGCGAGGCCGGCAACGACTACGGCGTCGTCCATCGCATCGCCTCGGACGGCTCGGAGCCCGGCATCGGCAAGTTCTGCATCCGCTGGGCGGCCGGGCGCTGCCACCACCTGCGCATGGACACCCACGTGGACAACCGCATCATGCAGCGCACGCTCGAGTCGCTCGGCTTCGTGCGCTGCGGCACCATCCACGTCTACGAGGACGGCGACCCGCGCATCGCCTACGAGCTGCTCGAGGGCGCGTCCGGTCATGGCGACGCGGCGAACGAGGGCGCGGCTAACGAGGGCGCGGCTAACGAGGGCGCGGCTAACGAGAGCCCTGCGTACGCGGTCTACGACCCCGCCGCCCAACGCCTCGTCTTCACGAGGCTCGACATGAGCAGGGCGAAGAGGGCGCATGACGTGCTCGTCATGCCCAGCGGGCAGCGCCTTCGCGGCTGCAAGGCCTATGAGGGCATCGAGGACGACGACTTCTGCGTTATCGAGCCCGTGCCGTGGCGCGAGGAGACGATAAGGTCCGTCTCCTGCGACCTCGCCGACGGCGACACGATACGGCCGCAGGCCATGTGCGCCTGGTTCGCCGGCCATCCGGAGTGCGAGAGCATCGACCTCGGGGGTTTCGACACGTCGCAGGTCTATGCCATGGCAGAGCTGTTCTCGGGCTGCTCGTCGCTCACGTCTCTCGACCTGTCCGACTTCGACACGCGCGGCGTCATGTCGATGCTGGCCATGTTCGAGGGCTGCTCCTCGCTCGCCTCGCTCGACGTCGCGGGCTTCGACATGTCGAGGGTCGGGGAGGCGCAGAGGATGTTCTGTGGCTGCGTCAGCCTCGACCCGTCCATCCGCGACGTGGTCGCCGGCTGGCATCTCGCGGGCCATGCGAACACCTACCACATGATGGACGGCGTCCCCGGGCACGAGGCCCAAGGCGACGCCTGAGCCGGGAAGGCCTGAGCGGGAAAGAAGGTGCGGCGGGCTGGGGGCATGCCTTGGCCTGCCTTGCGTTTCATGCGCGATTCGCGCAAATCAATGCATTCCTATGCAATCGGACTTATCAAATATTTCGAGAACGTTATCGAAACGCCCCAATCGGGCGTTCTGTTTCAGCTTGAAACCAAGATGAGTCCGCTTTAGTAACAAGTGCGCAGCGTATCTCCCAGCCTGCCAGTCGGTGTATAGAATTCCGCACATGCCGCATTCCACGGCGTGAGCGGTCACACCGGCATGCGACCCGTCAGGAGGGGAGGGCGAATGGAAAGACTTGAGGTCACGTTCGACGGGCAGTCCTTCTACGCGGACCTTTTGCCCGACAAGGCGCCGAAGGTGATCGAGGCCTTGCGCGAGAAGGGCGAGTTCGAGTCATTCCTCGTCTACGCCAAGATCTGCGACCACGAGCTCACCTGGACCACGCCCGTCTACGTGGACGAGTGCGAGAACCCGGTGTGGGACGAGACGCCCGGCAACGTCATCTACTATCCGCCCAACCAGGCCATCTGCATCTTCTACGGCGCCAGCCCGTCGGTGGCGGAGTGCTCGAAGTTCGCGCAGATGCCCAAGGACGAGCTGGAGCGCATGGTCCCCTCCGCCGACAAGGCATGGGCGGGGCAGGGCATGCGCATCGTCACGCGCATCGTCGACGACGGGAGGGGTGAGTAGCATGGGCGCCAAGGAGTTCCGCGACAAGACGCTCGCCGCCGCCGAGGCCGGGCTCACCGAGCCCATGCCCGATGCGGGGCGCATGCTCGAGCGCCAGCTCGACATCGACAAGAACCTCGCCACCTCCATGCTGTGCTTCGGGGCCTGCTACGGGCTCAAGGACCAGGCATGGTCCTGGTACCTGTGGGCGAAGGAGGGCAAGGACGGCCTGCCCGCGATCGCGCGCTACGCCTCCGAGACGCTCGCGGCGCAGGCCGCATCGTTCGGCGACTGCTACGCCTGCTCGGATGCCGAGCGCATGCTCAAGGAGGCCTCCGAGGAGATGGCAGGCGCCGAGACGGCCGAGGACGTGGAAGACGTCGCCTTCGCCGTCGCCCACTACATGATCACTCTCTACTACTGGGTCGACGCGTCGATCCCCTGGGCCGACCTCTCGCCCATCCACGCGGACCTCGTCCGCGCGCGCATGGCCACCGGGATCCAGCACGGGCCGCGCGGCTAGCCCGCGAGGGGGCTTCCAGAAGCGGCAACCACACAAGGGTATCCGTCGGGCGGCGTCGCCGTCCGCAAGAGGAGGGAACCAACATGGCAGCAAACAAGGGCAAGGACACCATGGGCGCAGGCGTCGGGCGCACGCTTACCCGCCGCGGGTTCGTCGAGCTGGCCGGCGGCGTGGCGGCTGCCGGCGGCATGCTCGCGCTCGCAGGCTGCGGCAGCACGTCGTCCTCCAGCTCGTCCGACAGCGCGGCGACCACCGAGTCCGCCTCGACCTCGGGCGACGACTCCACCATCCGCTTCGGCTGCGAGGCCGCCTATGCCCCGTACGAGTGGAAGCAGGACGACTCCAACGACTACACCCTGCCCATCTCCAACCTGGACGGCGCCTACACCGACGGCTACGACATCCAGCTCATGAAGATGATCGCCAAGGAGATGGACCGCGAGCCCGTCGTCGTGAACATCTCGTTCCAGGGCCTCATCGCCGCCCTGCAGAACGGCGAGATCGACGCCATCTGCTCCGGCATGTCCGCGACCGACGAGCGCAAGGAGTCCGTCGACTTCTCCGACCCCTACCTGCACTCCGGCGTCGGCATCATGGTGAAGAAGGACTCCGACTACGCCGACGCGACGAGCCTCGACGACTTCGCCGGCGCCTCGATGGTTGCCCAGAAGTCCTCGCTGCCCGACCAGGTCATCGATCAGGTCCCCGACGTCGTGCACCTCGACCCGGTGGACTCCATCCCCGATGCCCTGGCACGCCTCGAGGCCGGCACCGTCGATGCCGTCACCGTCGACGCCAACAACAAGGACCTCTACGAGAAGACCTACACCGACTGCGTCGTCATCGTCTTCGATGACGGCAAGGGCTTCGACACCCCCGGCGTCGACCCCGCCGTCGCCGTGCAGAAGGGCGACCCGGAGGGGCTGCTCGACTCCATCAACAAGGTCATCGACGGACTGTCCGACGACGACCGCCAGAAGCTCTGGGACGAGTGCTCGGAGCGCGCCCCCGAATAGGCTCTTCGCGCAAGGTCCGCGCCGGCAGGCGCGCCGGACGCACCCTTCGGACGTCTGGCCCCTGCCGGCGCTTGCGCCGCGTTCCGTCGCATGAGAGCGAAAGGAGATTCGCGTGTCGAAGGCTCTTGAGATAACCATCGGAGGCAAGAAGGTCCTGTGCGACCTCCACGAGGACGAGGCCCCCGTCACCGTGGCCGCCCTCGAGGCGGCCGGACCGTTCGAGTCCGTCGTGTTCTCCGCGAACGTCTGCAGCAACGAGATCACGTGGAACACGCCCGTCAACGAGCTGCTCGACCTCGAGAACGTCGTGTTCGAGGAGGACCCGGGCAACGTCGTGTTCTACCCGGCGTGGGGTGCCATCTGCGTTTTCTATGGCCCCACCGAGCCGGCGGGCAAGTGCACCAAGATCGCCACCATCCGCCCCGAGTACCTGGACGCCTTCTCCGAGGAGGCCTCCAAGGTGTGGTTCGAGCAGGGCGAGGGGAAGAACGTTACCACGCGCATCGTCGAGGAGGCGTAAGTCCATGGCCGAGAGGATCGAAGACAAGCTCGACGCGGCGATGAAGGACATGTGGCTCAAGAAGCCCGAGGACATCCATCGCATGGTCGGGCGCAACTACGACACCGGCAAGGAGTTCTCCGTCTGGGCCTATACCTGGGGCTTCCTGAGCAACCTGAGCGACCTGCTGAACACGGTGCACGTGCGCGCCAAGGCCGGCGAGGGCGACGTGGCCACCCTGGCCACGCTCATGGCCGACATGTGCCGCAACTACGCGAACAGCTTCAACCACAACTCGCACATGTACGACTGCGAGGCGCTGCTCAACGAGTCCGCGGACGCCTTCGAGAAGGTCGAGACCCCCGAGGAGCTCGCCACGCTCACGAGGGCGCTGCAGCGCTACGTGATCCAGCTGAGCTTCTGGGTGGACATGGAGCTTCCGTGGGCCAAGGTGTCCGAGCTCGTGGACGCCGAGTGGCACAAGGAGTCCTAGGCCCGCTGGCGGGGTCCGCCTCGCAGGCCGGGGCATGGGGACATGAGACAACGCGGGCGGCCGCGCGAAGCTGCCGCCCGCCTACCGTTTGGAGACCAACTGATGAGTGACGGAAACGAGGACAAGAAGGGGTTCTTCCGACGCGTCGGAGCGTTCGTCGCGCGAGACCATCGCTTCGTCTTCCTGGGCACCGACGCCTTTGCCGCCTTCGGCATGTGGCTTCTCATGATGGGCTACGCGCAGGGCGGCGCTCCCGCCGTCGACCTCGTGGCCGCCGCGATCTGCGGCGTCTGGATCGTGGCGTCGCTCATCCCGGGCATCTACAAGCTCACCCACTGGGCGGCCTATGAGAAGAGCTCGCCGTTCGTCTCCGACCGCGCGCTGCGTCCCATTCGCATCCTGTCCTACGTGGTGTGGCTCGCCGTCGTGGAGATCATGTTCGACGTGATTGTGCTCGGCGTCGTCCGCGCCTGGATCGAGGCCACCTCGCTCACCTCCAACCCGAGCGACTTCCTGCTCTCGACCTTCTACATGCTTGACGCTTCGAGCGGCATCATCCTCCACGGCATCACGGTCACGATCGAGCTCGCGTTCTTCGGCACGATCATCGCGTTCCTGCTGGCGCTGCTCCTCGTGTTCCTGCGCATCCAGAAGATCGACCGCTCCGACAACTACCTGCTGCGCTTCTTCAAGTCGCTCGGCTCGGGCTTCGCGCGCTTCTACTCCACCATCATCCGCGGCACGCCGATGATGGTCCAGGGCCTCATCATCTACTACGCCGGCTTCTCCGTGGTGAAGAGCTCGGGCCTCTCGATCAACGAGACCCAGCAGGTCTGGAGCTTCTTCACGTCCGGCCTGGTCACGCTGTCGCTGTGCTCGGCCGCCTACATGGCCGAGGTGCTGAGGGCCTCCATCGAGGCCATCGACACCGGCCAGCTCGAGGCGGCGCGCTCGCTCGGCCTCACGCAGTGGCAGGCCATGCGCACGATCGTGTTCCCGCAGGGCGTGCGCAACGCCATGCCGGCCATCTCCAACGAGCTCATCATCAACATCAAGGACTCCTCGGTGCTCTCCGTCGTCGGCGTGTTCGACCTCATGTACGCCACGACCTCGATCGCCGGCATCTACTTCCGCCAGATGGAGCTCTACGTGGCGGCCGCCCTCATCTACCTGGTGCTCACCGGCGTGGCGAGCAAACTCCTGAACATGATTTCCGCGCACATGCACATGCAGACGCGCAACGTCCTGAGCACCGCCTCCGACAACGCAACCGTTCTGAACGAGGAGCTGATCGCGCATGAGTAGCGCCATGGACCAGGCTGCCGAGGCGCAGGGCGCCGCCACGGGCAAGGACCCCATCATCCGGGTCGAGGGGCTGCGCAAGTCCTTCGGGAGCCTCGAGGTGCTCAAGGACATCAACTTCGAGGTGAAGCCGGGCGAGGTCGTGAGCATCATCGGCGCCTCGGGCTCGGGCAAGTCCACGCTGCTGCGCTGCCTGAACCTGCTCGAGGAGCCCGACGCCGGGCACGTGTGGTTCCACGGCAAGGACCTCACCGAGGAGCGCACCAACCTCAACGAGCTGCGCACCCACATCGGCATGGTGTTCCAGAGCTTCAACCTCTTCGCCAACAAGACGGTGCTTGCCAACTGCACTCATGCGCCGGTGCTGCTGCACAAGATGAGCAAGGACCAGGCCGAGAAGGTCGCCCACGAGGAGCTCTCGCGCGTGGGCATGGACCAGTTCGCCAACGCCGGCGTGACGCAGCTCTCCGGAGGCCAGAAGCAGCGCGTGGCCATCGCGCGCGCCCTGTGCATGAGCCCCGAGATCATGCTCTTCGACGAGCCCACCTCGGCGCTCGACCCCGAGATCGTGGGCGAGGTTCTCAACGTCATCCGCGAGCTGGCCGAGGCAGGCATGACGATGGTCATCGTCACGCACGAGATGGAGTTCGCGCGCGGCGTCTCCGACCGCGTGATCTTCATGGACGGCGGCGTGATCCTGGAGGAGGGCGACCCCGAGCAGATGTTCACGCATCCGCGCGAGGCACGTACCCGCGAGTTCCTGGCGCGCTACCTGGACGAGTAGGCGCCTGCCAGCGAATCCGGGAAATCCCAGCAAAGAGGGGAGGGCTGAGGCACATGCCCCGGCCCTCCTTGCGTTTCCATGCGCTCTGCGTGCCCGGCGTGAGATGCCGTGCGGCACGTGGCCCGACTAGCGCCCGGAGGTGGTGCCGCCGTCGATGGCCAGGCACTCGCCCGTGATCTCGCTCGCGTAGTCGGAGGCCATGAACACGGTGGCGTAGGCGATGTCCTTGCCGGTCTGGGCGTGGCCCAAGGGGATCATGGCCTGCACGGACTTCTCCCACAGCTCGTCGCGCTTCTCGGGCGTGACCTCGGAGGTGTCGGCCGGGTTCCAGCCGTGTGCCATGCCGTCGAGGATCTGGTCCCACATGGCCGTGCGGATGATGCCGGGCAGGATGCCGTTCACGCGCACGCCATAGGGCGCCGCCATCTTGGCCGCGGACTGCACCAGGCTCGACGCGGCGGCCTTCGAGGCGTTGTAGATCTGCAGCATGTCGCCGCCGTCGCGCGCGGCGATGGAGCTCACGATGATCATGTTGCCGTGGCGCTGGTCCTCCAGGACCTTGAGGCCGTGCTTGATCATGTTGGCGGGCCCGACCACGTTGACGTCGAGGACGCGCTCGATCTCGGGGTCGGAGGTGTACATGAGGTCCTCGACGCTCATGACGCCCGCCGCGTTGACGATCACGTCGAGCGTTCCGCCGGCGAACTCGACCGCGTCGGCGACCAGCTTGGCGACGTCCTCCTCCTTCGAGACGTCGCACCTCGTGAAGCCGGCGCGCCTGCCCATCGCCTCGATCTCCTTCACGACGGCAAGGCCCTGCTCCTCCTTGCGGTTGCCCAGGTATACGTCGGCCCCGCAGTCGGCGAACTGCAGCGCCATGTCCCTGCCGAGGCCGCGCCCGGCGCCGGTGATGAGGACAGTCTTGCCCGTGAAGTCGATGTCCATGCCCATGTGCGGCTCCTTCCCGATAAGGAATGTCGGAACGACTCGAACCTACCCGCGGGACGCATGTCCGGTCGCGGACCCCGCGATCCCAGGGCCGTATGGCGGCATCCGGGCGGCGGACGGCATGTGGGGCGGCATGTGCGGCAGCGCGCCGCGGCGGGGTGATGCGGAGGCGCCGTGGAGATTCTCTAGGTACCGTGAGATTTCGACGGTATAATAGGAAGCGTCAATGAGCGGCCATGCGGCGTAAGTCCGATTGATCATGGCCGCGGCCCCGCCGCCTGGCCATGACGCATGGCCAAAGACGGAAGGGGCTTCAACCAATGTCAGATTCCACCAGGCCCGAGGCGCTCGAGCGTACGGAGGCCGTTCCCGCCGAGGACGCGGCCGCGAGCGAGGCGTCGCAGACGGCGCTGCTCGCCGTAATGTACGGCGTGGCCTTCGTCGCCGCGTTCAACGAGAACATCATCAACGTCGCGCTGCTCGACATCTCCAATGCGCTTGCCATCTCCACGGCAACGGCGCAGTGGCTCATCACGGGCTACATGATCGTGACCTCCATCATCACGGCCACCATGGGCTTCCTGTGGCGCCGCGTCAGCTCGCGCACGCTGTTCTTCGTGGCCACGGGCTGCCTGCTCGTGGGCGAGCTCGGCTGCCTCATGGCGCCCAGCTTCGCCATGCTCCTGCCGTTCCGTCTGCTCCAGGCCATCGGCTCGGGCATCAGCTTCTCGCTGATGATGAACACCGTGCTCGCCGTTGCGCCCAAGAGCCGCATCGGGTTCTACATGTCGCTCGGCGGCGCGTGCATCACGCTCGGCCCCGCGTTCGGGCCCGTGGTGTCCGGCGCCATGGTCGGGCTTCTGGGCTGGCGCGGCATCTTCGTCGTGCCTGCCGTCGCCATCGCGCTGTTCGCGCTCGTGGGAACCGGCGTCGTGCGCGACATCTCGCAGCGCGAGGAGGTCTCGCTCGACGTCGCATCCGTCGTGCTGCTCGCCCTCGGCCTCACCGCGCTCGTGTTCGGCCTCGGCCAGCTGAGCTCGAACATGACGGTCGCGCTCGTCTCGCTCGCCGTCGCCGTCATCGCGCTTGGCGTGTTCGTCGCGCGCCAGCTGGGGCTCGCCGAGCCGGTGCTCGACATGCATCCCATGGCCAACCCCGGCTTCTGGCCTGCCTGCATCTTGGAGATCGTGGCCATGATGATGACCTTCTCCATGAGCGTGCTGCTGCCGCTGTACTTCGAGAGCTCGTTCGGCATGGCGGCGCTCGCCGCCGGCCTGCTCATCCTGCCGGCCATCGCCCTCAACGCCGTCACCTCCATCGTGGGCGGGCGCGTGATGGATGGCCGCGGCGAGTGGCCGCTGCTGCCCGTGGGCTTCGCACTCATCCTCGTCGGCCTGGGCGGCATCGCCGCCGTGGCGGCGTCGCGCGCGCTTCTCGCCGTCGTGCTGCTCTCGGTCGTCGTGTACGCGGGCGTGGGCCTCGTGCTCTCCCCGTCGCAGACGGCAGGCCTGCGCACCCTGCCGCGCGAGCAGAACGGCTCGGGCACGGCGATCCTGAACACCTTCGTCATGATCGCCGCGAGCATCGGGCCGTCGCTCTTCATCGGCCTCATGGACTCCGTCGCGGAGCCTGCGGCCGGCTTCGCCAAGGCCGTGGGCGTGGCCGCCGCCATCGCCGTGTGCGGCCTCGTCGTGGCCGTTGCGTATTCGCTCAGGATGCGCAAGGTGCGCGACGCGCGCTAGCACGCACGTCCGGCCGCTCGCCTCGGACGGGCACCAAGGCACAACTTATGGCATCTAGCTGCGGGAACGGGTCGGCGACGCCGGCCCGTTCCCCTTTTCGCATGCCACATGACACGCCGATCCCGCGCCTTGCCGCCGTGCCATGTAGCGCCTTCCCCATCGTTACCGTTCGGTTTCCGAACAAGGTCGTTGCGATTTCCGCACAGGCTCGCCCGCTGCCCGCTCCGCTCGCGGAGGCATCTCCCACGCTTCTTTGCCGGCGCTCCCGGAAGGCATTGCCCGCAGCCGCGTCCCGGCAAGAATCATTGCTGCTTCGGCGGGAACACGACCGGAGCGGCGCCTCGCGAGGAGCTGATGCAGCTGCCGGCAAGGCGACGACGGCTTTCGTGTAAGGGGGAGGTTCCATGGCATCGGCAGACACCACTGCCGGAGCCGGCGGGATGAAGAAGGAGCTCACGCTCTTCAACTTCTTCACCATCGGCTTCGGCGCAATCATCGGCACGGGCTGGGTGCTGCTCGTGGGCGATTGGATGATTCTGGGCGGCGGCCCCATCCCCGCCATGATCGCGTTCGCTCTCGGCGCGATCATGCTGGTGCCCATCGGCATGTGCTTCGGCGAGCTCACCGCGGCCATACCCATCTCGGGCGGCATCATCGAGTACGTCGACCGCACCTACGGCCGCAAGATGGGCTTCTTCACCGGCTGGATGCTGCTTCTGGGCAACGCGCCGCTGTGCCCCTGGGAGGCCATCGCCATCTCCAAGCTGCTCTCCGATCGCTGGTCGCAGCTGCCGGGATTCGGCTGGATGAACTCCGTGAAGCTCTACACGATCATGGGCGCCGACGTCTACCTGTGGCCCACGCTCATCGCGCTCGGCTTCGCGATCCTGGTCATCTACCTCAACTTCAACGGTGCCGGCGCGGCCGCCAAGCTCTCGAGCTTCCTCACGAAGGCGCTGCTCACGGGCATGGTCCTGGCTATGGTCATCTCCTTTGCCACCGGCTCGCCCTCCAACGCCCTGCCCGTCTTCTCGCAGGTGCACGACACCGGCGGCGGCGTCACCGACACCACGGCGACGAGCCTCATCGGCGGCATCGTGGCCGTGCTCGTCATGACGCCCTTCTTCTACGCGGGCTTCGACACGATCCCGCAGCAGGCGGAGGAGGCCTCCGAGAACCTGGACTGGAAGAAGTTCGGCCTCGTGCCCGCCATCGCGCTTCTGGCGTCCGGCATCTTCTACCTCATCTGCATCTATGCCTTCGGCACCATCATCGACTGGCACGAGCTGGTGAAGATGTCCGTGCCCGCCCTGGCCGTGCTCGAGCACATCAACATCTTCTTCTACGTGGCCATGCTCGTGATCGCCACCATCGGCCCGCTCGGCCCCATGAACTCGTTCTACGGCGCCTCGGCGCGCCTGCTTCTGGCCATGGGCCGCAAGGGCATGGTGCCCGAGTCGTTCGCCAAGCTCGACCCCAAGTCGGGCGCCCCGGCCACCGGCAACAAGCTCATGGCCGCGCTCACCCTCGTGGGCCCGTTCCTGGGCCGCAACATGCTCGTGCCGCTCACCAACGTGGCGTCGCTCGGGTTCATCTTCGCCTGCATGATGGCCGGCTTCGCCTGTTGGCGCCTGCGCAAGACCGAGCCCGACCTGCCGCGCCCCTATAAGGTGAACGGCGGCAAGTTCAGCATCGGCTGCGCCATCGCCGCGGGCCTCGTGATCATCGGCCTCATGGTCGTCCCGTTCTCCCCGGCGGCGCTCAAGCCCATCGAGTGGGCCATCACCGTCATGTGGGTGCTCGTCGGCGCCGTGATCATCCTCACGGTGGGAAGGAGGCCGGCGACGGAGCCCAGACCGGGCCAGACCTCGTAGCGCCGGGTCGTCTCGTCAGGTAACGCTTCCGGGGGCGGACGTCCCCGGAGTCGGAGATTAGGAGGAAAGCAATGGGCAAGTACGCATTCAAGGGCGGCATCCTCGTGGATGGCACCGGAGCCGCTCCGGTGAAGGATTCCCTGGTCCTGGTTGACGACAAGAAGATCGCCTACGCGGGCGAGGCCAAGGAGGTCCCCGAGGGCTACGAGGTCGTCGACATCTCCGGCCGCACCATCATGCCGGGCATGATCGATACCCACCTGCACTTCTCGGGCAACCTCACCGACAACGACAACGACTGGGTCATCGAGACCGTCGCCCAGAAGCAGGCCTGCGCCGTCAAGCAGGCGTGGTGCGCCCTCACCGGCGGCCTCACCACCGTCTGCGAGATCGGCATCAACGGCATCGCCATCCGCAACCTCATCAACATGGGCGTCTTCGACGGCCCGCGCATCTTCGCCACCGGCCGCGGCTTCTGCCGCACCGCCGGCCACGGCGACGTCCATGGCCTGCCGTTCGAGATGAGCAAGGAAGGCCACCCGTGGGGCGACCAGGTGGACGGCCCGTGGGAGCTCCGCCACGCCGTGCGCATGCGCCTGCGCGAGAACCCCGACGCCATCAAGATCTGGGCCACCGGCGGCGGCATCTGGCGCTGGGACTCCGGTCGCCGTCAGCTCATGAGCACCGAGGAGATCAAGGCTGTCGCCGACGAGTGCCTGCTCACGGGCATCCCGCTGTGGTCGCACTCCTACAACTCCGTCTCCGCGGCCTACGACTCGGTGCGCTTCGGCTGCGAGCAGCTGATCCACGGCTTCGAGCTCGATGACACCACGATGAACCTCATGGCCGAGAAGGGCACCTTCTTCACGCCGACCATCGGCTTCCTGCCCACCTGGTACGCCACCTACCCGCCTGAGCCGTCCGAGGCCAACTCCAAGTACCCCGGGGCCACGGTCACCGAGCGCGAGCTCGCCCACACCTACGACAACCTGCACCGCGCCTTCGAGCTGGGCGTCACCCTCACCATCGGGTCCGACTGCTTCTCCTTCGTCACCCCGTACGGCAAGGTTGCCATGGACGAGATGTACGACTTCGTCGACAAGGCGGGCATCCCGATCCTCGAGACCATCAAGGCTGGCACCTACAACGGCGCCCGCATGGTCCACAAGGAGGACGAGTTCGGCTCGCTCAAGGAGGGTCTGTACGCCGACCTGCTCGTGGTGAAGGGCGACGTCGCCTCCAACATCCACGACCTGTGCCCCGAGAACCTCGAGTGGATCATGAAGGAGGGCAAGCGCGTCATCGCCGGCACCTTCTAGGCCGACCCCTCGCTTGACGTTCCTGGGCGGGCTTGGGCCGCCTGGGTTGGGATGCCGTCCGGGCTGCGCTCGGGCGGCATCCCCCTTTCGCCGACGTGCGAGGCCTCCGCTCGCCGGCGTCCGCGCCCGATGGCGCGGCCGGGGTATCGCTATCATGGGCGACGCTATCCGAGGCGCCCGGGCATGGAGGCCGCAGCATGGACAACGTGATTCGCAGGTACCGGACGTTCGCGTGCGCCGCCTGGCACAAGAGCTACACGAAGGCGGCGGAGGAGCTGGGGTGCACGCCGTCCACGGTGAGCCGCATGGTGGCGAGCCTGGAGGAGCATTGCGGCTTCCCGCTCTTCGAGCGCCGCGGCGGCGAGCAGGAGCTCTCGCGCGAGGGCGCGCAGCTGTTGTCCGACGTCGAGCTGCTGCTTGACGACTACGAGCGCCTCCAGCGCCGCATCGAGGCCCTGCGCGGGCCCGACGCCGGCTGCCTCGCCATCGCGGCCCCCTCGAGCATCGTGGCCACGCAGCTCGCCGAGCCCCTCGGCCGGCTCGTGGCCGAGCACCCCGGCGTGTCCGTGGAGCTCCACGAGACCACCTACCACGACGCCGTGCGCCTCCTTGCGGAGGGCACCGTGGACCTGGCGTTCACGGCGGAGGGGGACCGCCCCGCGGGGATGGAGTCCGAGGTGTTCTTCCGCGACGAGCTGCTCGTGATCTCGCGGCCGGGCCGCTTCCCGGCAGGCGAGCGCATCCCCATCGCGAGCCTCATCGACGAGCCGTTCGTGGCGGACTCGGAGACGGCCCTGCTGCTTCAGCGCGAGCTGCGCCATGCCTCGGTGCGCTGCACGACGGCGAGCATGGAGGCCATCATCGCCATGGTGGAGCAGGGGATGGGCGTCTCGCTCGTCCCGGAGCTCGCGCTCGTCCCGAGCCATGCGAACGTGCAGGTGAACCACCTCAAGCGCCGTGCCTGGCGCGTCATCTACCTCATGCGCCGGCCCCAGGCGGAGCTCCCGCGCGTGGCGCAGGCCTTCCTCGACTGCCTGGGCGCGCCCGGCAAGGCCGAGGCCCAGCCTGACGCCCCCGGCGCCTAGGAGAGGGAGGCCTCGCGCTCGAAGAGCCCGCGCACGGCGGCGCCCGCCTCGTCCGTTGCCACCGTGCACGTCCCGAGCGCGGGCGGCGTGCCGTAGCGGCCGTGGAAGTCCGAGCCGCCCGTCACGAACAGCCGGTGGGCCGCCGCGGCCTCCCGCGCGCGGGCCACGTCAGCCGCCGTGTGGTCGGGATGATGCGCCTCGATGCCCATGAGGCCCGCCGCCACGAGGCCGGGGATGGCCGCCCAGTTGTCCATCTGGCCCGGGTGCGCGAGCACCGGGACGCCGCCCTGCGTGCGGATGGCCCTCACGGCCGCCTCCGCCTCGGGGTAGGCGATGTCGCTCGCCGCGAGGCCGTCCGGCCGGCCGAACCAGCGCTTGTACAGCTCGCGGTAGGCCGGGTCGCGGCGAGGAAGGCCGCAGGCGGCCTGCATGACGTGCTGCTTGTACACGCCCTCGCTCTCACCGGCGACCTCCACGACGCGGTCGATGCCGAAGGGCTCTCCGCCCGTCGTGCGCAGCTCGCCCAGCCGCCACAGCTGCCAGGCCTGCCAGAGCGTGGTGGCCGTGCGTGCGCGCAGCGTCGGCGCCACGAGCCTCTCGAGGGGGCCGGACTCGTCCGGCGTGGCCTCGAGCCCGAACGCGAGCAGGTGCACCTTGTGCCCGCTTGCCGGGTCGAAGGCGCTCACCTCGCAGCCGGCCAGCACGGGCAGGCCCTCCTCGCGCGCCATCTGGCGCACGGCCGAGAGCTGCCGGATGCAGTCGTGGTCGGTGACGGCGAGGCCGGCGAGCCCCAGCGCCCGTGCCTGGCGCATGAGCGTGCGTGCCGTCTCGGAGCCGTCGGAGAAGGTCGAGTGGGCATGCAGGTCCAGCCGCCCCTCGCGAATCGCGCCTCGGCCGTCGCGGCTCGCCGCGACCGCCTTCGCGCCCGTACGCGTTGTCGTGCCCTGTGCCATGGAACCTCCTCGTGCCTGTGGCGTCCGCGCGGCCGTCCTACTCGGAACGGGCGCCGAGGATGCCCTGGCAGGCGACCTCGATGGCCTCGTCCACGTCATCGGTCACGCAGTAGAGGTCGTGGTCCTCTGCCGAGACGTTGCCGTGCGACTCCACTGTGTCGCGGAACCAGTTCAGAAGGCCCTGCCAGTACGCGGAGCCGAACAGGACCACCGGCGTGCGCTCCACCTTCTGCGTCTGCATGAGGGTCAGCAGCTCGAACATCTCGTCCATCGTGCCGAAGCCGCCGGGGAAGATCACGGCGCCTTCCGAGTACTTCACGAACATGGTCTTGCGCACGAAGAAGTAGCGGAACGTCATGCCCAGGTTCACCCAGCGGTTGAGCTCCTCCTCGAAGGGAAGCTCGATGCCGAGGCCGATGGACGTCCCGCCTGCGAGCGCCGCGCCGCGGTTGGCGGCCTCCATGATGCCCGGGCCGCCGCCGGTCATGACGGCGATGCCCTTGCGCGCGATGCCGCGGCCGAGGTGGCGCGCCGCGCGATACATGGGGTCGTGCGGCTTAGTGCGCGCGGAGCCGAACACCACGACGGCGGGCCCCACCTCGGCGAGCGCCCCGAAGCCGTCCACGAACTCGGCCTGGATGCGCAGGACGCGCCAGGGGTCCATGTGGAGCCAGTCGGTGTCGGTCTCGCGGGCGAGCAGGCGCCCGGACGTGGTGCTCTCGGGAATCTGGTTGCCGCGGCGGATGATCGGGCCCTGCCGGTAGGTGTCGGGGAAGGGCGCCTCGGGCTCCCCCTCGCTCGCGTTGGTCCCTGCCGTCCGCTTCTCGTCGTCGGTGCTCATGCGGATCCTCGATTCTGCCTTGGCCTGCCTGCCGTGATGCTAGCAAACCGGCGCGGCCCGCGGCAGCTCGTGGGGCGGGCATGGCACGGCCCTTATATGCCCCGTACGCAGGTCGCGCGCATGTGGCTCGTATGGGCTGCTACGTGCGCCTATGGGCGCGGCTCCTGCTCGAGGGCGGAGAGGCGTGCGCGCACGTCGCAGATGTGCGGGTACACGGGCCGCATCGCCTGGTACACCTCGTCGTAGACGGGCCGGATCGCGCGGTATGCCTCCACCGCCTCGGGGTCGGGGACCGTCGTTCCCGAGAAGTCCGAGAAGCAGGCGAAGCCCGCCGCCTCGTCCTCGTAGGCCCCGATGCCGATGCTCGCCAGGACGGCCGTGCCGATCGTGGCCATCTCGGCGGGGTTGCGCGGCACGAGCAGCTCCACGTCCAGGATGTCGGCGAAGGTCTGCCGCACGAAGGGCCCCTTCGCGAGGCCGCCCACCATGGGCATCGCGGAAGGGCGCCTTACCTGCTCGGAGAGGATGTCCAGGATGTTGGCCATGTTGAGGCCGATGCCCTCGATCACGGCGCGCAGGAGGTCAGGCCGCGTCGTGTTCTGCGAGATGCCCGTGAAGCTCCCCTGGGCCTTGGGGTCGAAGCGCGGCCAGCGCTCGCCGGACAGGTACGGGTGGAACATGGTGCCGTGGCAGCCGATGGGGGCGCGGGCGGCCTCCTCGTCGATCAGGTCGAAGACGTCGCGCGCCTGCTTGGTGGACTCGCCCTGCTCGCTCACGCAGATGACGTTCTTGAGCCACGACATCGAGGCACCGCTGGCCGAGGCCTCGCCGCCGATGCGCCTCAGCGACCCGTCGTCGGCGCGCGCCAGGCTGTAGATGCCGCCCGACGTCCCGCCCGTGAGGTAGGCGTCGCCCTCCTCGAGCATGCCCGCGCCCACGTCCGCGGAGAAGGAGTCGCCCGTGCCGTGTACGACCGGCGTGCCGGCCACGAGGCCCGTCTCCTCGGCGAGTCCGGGCAGCACGGTGCCTACCACGTCCGTGCGGCCCACCAGGCGCGGCATCTGCTCCGTGCCCATGCCCACGAGCGCGCAGGCCTCCTCCGACCAGTCGCCATGCTCGCGCCCCACGAGCCTCGTGCTCGATGCGGAGAGGCGCTCGGTGGCAGGCTCGCCGCCCACGAGCCTCCACACCACGAAGTCCTGCGAGGAGGGGAGCACCTTCCACGTCCTGCGGATGCGCTCGGGGTCGTGCCGCGAGAGCCAGAGCAGCTTGCAGATGGTCTTGTCGGTGCCGAGCCTCGGGTTCGTGAAGCGGGAGAGCCACTCTTTGCCCAGGCGCTCCTCGAGCTCGGCCGACTCCTGCGCGGCGCGCGCGTCCTGCCAGATGAGCGAGCGCCCGAGGGGGCGTCCGTCCTTGTCCAGGCACAGGCATCCCGGGAAGGTCCCGTCGAAGCCGACGACCGCGATCCGCGCCGGGTCTATGCCCACGCGCGTGAGGATCGCCTTGGTGGAGCGGCAGAAGGCGCCCCACATGTCCTCCGGGTCCTGCTCCACGCCCCCGTTGGGGAGCACGTAGGTGGGATAGGGCGTCGTCACGGTGTCGACGAACGCGCCCTCGATGGTGAAGAGGGTCGCCTTGTCTGCGCTGGTGCCCAGGTCGTGGGCGAGTACGTACGTGGTGCGTCCCATGATGCCTCCAAGCCCCGGACCCCACGCGCGTCGCGCCCGCTGGGACGCGGCGCGCGTGGGCATGCCTCTCGATTCCGGGAGTCTAGGCCTGCCGGGCCGGCCGGCCATCCCTTCGGGCCGGCTATTCGGCGGGAAGCCCTGCCTGGTCCTTCACCTCCACCACGACGTTGCACACGCTCGCGTCGCGGCCCACGATGCGCAGCGGCACGCAGCAGGCGCCCACGAGCTCCTTGCCCTCGATGGGGGCGGGGTTCACATCCTCGTATATGCAGATGGTGTGGCCCGGGCGGCCGGGGTCGAGCAGCGCCTTGTGCGTGCGGAACCCGTTCGTCTTGCCCAGGGCGATGTTCTCGATGGAGAGCGTGTCTATGGCGACACCCTTCACGTTCGGCAGCTCGGCTCGGATGAACTCCGCGGCCTCGGGCGCAAGCGCGGGGAAGCCCGTGGCATAGGCCATGAAGTCGCTGCCGCGCAGCGGCCAGGAGTGGGTGTCGAGCACGAGCAGGTCCGCCTCCTCGAGCGCGGGCCCCGCCGCCTTGAGGTCGTCCACGGAGACAAGGTAGTCGTCTCCCTCGGGCGCGACGTCCACGAGCAGCGGCCGGTCGTAGAAGAAGCTGTCGATGGGAACGGCGTCGATCCCGGGGGCGTCGCCTCCCATGTAGTGCCACGGGGCGTCCACGTGCGTTCCCGCGTGCAGGTAGATGGTGAGCACCGAGCCGTTCCAGTCGTCGCCTGCCTCCAGGCTCTCGCGGAGCTGGACCTTCACCTCGGGAAGCCCCGGGTAGACGGGCATGCCCTCGTATATGGGATAGCCAATCTCCACGCGCCTTGCCATGCGAGCCCTCCTCGTCTCGTCTTCCGCCATGCATTCGCCTGCGCCTCGGCCTATGCCTCGGCCGTCTGGCCTGCTTCGGCAGGGTCCCAGCTGAAGTTGTCGATGAGGCGCGTCTTGCCGTCGTGCGCGGCGATGGCCACGAGCACGGGGCGGTCCACCGTCTTCACGGGCTGCATGGTGAGCGCGTCCACGACGCTCACGTACTCGGTCTCCATCAGCGGCTCTGCGTCGATCGTCGCCGCCATCGCCTGCTCGAGCTCGGATGCGGCAAGCCCCTCGCGCATCATCTCGCGGCCCTGCCGGATGGAGCGGTAGATGGCCGTGGCGGCCGCTCGCTCTTCGGGGGAGAGGTACACGTTGCGCGACGACTTGGCCAGCCCGTCTGCCTCTCGCACGGTGGGGCAGCCCACCACCTGGACGTCGAAGTCGAGGTCGAGCGCCATCTTCCTCACGATGGCGAGCTGCTGGGCGTCCTTCTCCCCGAAGTAGGCGCGGTCGGCGCCGGAGATGTTGAAGAGCTTGGACACGACGGTGCACACGCCGCGGAAGTGGATGGGGCGCGCCACGCCGTCGAGCGTCTCGGTGAGCAGGTCCATGTTCACGTAGCAGTGCTGGTCGTGGTACATCTCCTCCGGCGCGGGATGGAACACGAGGTCGGCGCCGAGGCCCTCGCAGAAGGCCTTGTCGGCCTCGAAGTGGCGCGGGTACTTGTCGAAGTCCTCGTTCGGGCCGAACTGCGTGGGGTTCACGAAGACGGAGACGAACACCTTGTCGTTCTCCTTGCGGGCGCGCTCGATGAGCGAGCCGTGCCCCTCGTGCAGCGCCCCCATGGTGGGCACGAGCCCGATGGTCTTGCCCTCGCGCCTCCATGCGCGGCAGATTGCCTTGGCTTCCCGGACGGTCGTTGCGATCTGCATGACGCTTCCTCTCTTCGCTGGTGTGCGGCTTGTCGTGTGACGTGCTGGCGCACGGCGCGGCTCGCGGCGCGGCTCGCGGCGCGGCTCGCGATGCTCGCTAGGCGAAGTCCTCGAGCCTGCCGTGGCGTTCGTAGCTGGCGACGCGCGCGATGCGGTTGGTGTCGTCCACGAACACGACGCTGGGGTGATGCTCGCGCGCCTCGGCCACGTCCATGACGGCGTAGGCCATGACGATCACCTTGTCGCCCACGCACGCGCAGCGCGCGGCGGCTCCGTTCAGGCAGACGATCCCGCTGCCGCGCTCGCCTGCGATCACGTAGGTGGCGAAGCGCGCGCCGTTGTCCACGTCGGCGATCTCGACGCGCTGGTACTCCAGGATCCCCGCTGCGTCCATCAGGTCCTCGTCGATGGTGATGCTGCCCACGTAGCCGAGCTCCGCCTGGGTGACGGTCGCGCGATGGATCTTGCCGCTGAGCATGGTCGCCTGCATCTGTGCCCCTCGCCTCATGTCGTGCCTTCGCGCAGAGATTCTCGTGCCTCGACGAGATTCGGGCCTCGCATGTCCCGCATCGCGACGGCACGTCCGCCGCGTCTTCGAGGAAGGGCTGGTAGGCGCCTTGCCGTGTTGTCGGGTGCTAGCATGAAGACGCGGGGGAACGCGGGGGAACGAGGAAGCGCAGGGCGACGCGGGAGCGTAGGGGAGCGCTCGCGGGCGCGCGAGGGGAGGCGGGCGGCAGTGCACCTCAAGCAGACGCGGCGCGGCGACCGCATCTACCTCTCCGTCGTCCAGAACTATCGCGTCGGCGGCAAGACGAAGACGCGCACGATCGAGTCGCTCGGCTACGTGGACGAGCTCGAGGCGAGCTATCCCGACCCCGTCGCGCACTTCCGCGCCTACGTGGCGGAGCTCAACGAGCGCCGCGCCCAGGAGGCGGCGCCCATCGCCTTCTCCATACCCCGGGACGCGCGGATCGGCGATGGCGAGGGAGGCCAGGTGCAGCTGGGGGCGGGGCTGGCGCTTGCGTACATGGACGCCTTCGGCGTGGGCGCCTTCCTGCGCTCGCGCCCCCGCTCGCAGGTGCCCCAGGGCCGCCCGGACCGCATGTTCGAGCTCTTGTGCTCGGCGCGCATGCTCCATGCCGTCCCCAAGCGCGAGGCCTGGGACGGCCGCGGCGCGCTGCCGAGGTCCTGCCCGGGTGCCTACGCGGACCTCTACCGCGCGCTTCCCGTCATCGCGCGCGAGGGGCCGGCGCTCGTCGCGCATCTGGGCCGCGCCTACGAGCGGCTCCGCGGCCCTCGCAACCTGCGGCGCGTCACGCTGGTGCTCTCCAGCTACGTCTTCGAGTGGGCGAGCGGCTATGCCACGGGAAGCCTGCCGGACGAGGCGCCCGAGGCCGAGCGGCGCCGCCTGTGCGTGGCCATAGACGGCGACGGCATCCCCATCGGCTATCGCATCGTGGCGGCCGAGCCCACGCCGGAGCAGTGCGTCTCGCTCGTGGCCGACGTCAAGGCATGCTGCGCCGCAGCCTCCGTGACGCTCGTGGCGAGCG
>CADBMC010000173.1 GCA_902795635.1 uncultured Coriobacteriaceae bacterium
CCTTCACCGTCATGTGCGGGAAGAGGTTGAACTGCTGGAACACCATGCCGATGTCCTCGCGCAGCGCGTCGATGTCCTTGTCGTTGGGGTCCATGAGGTGGCCGTCCACCTTGATGGTGCCCTCGGTGGGCGTCTCGAGGCAGTTGATGCAGCGCAGGAACGTGGACTTGCCGCTTCCCGAGGGGCCGATGATGCAGACCACCTCGCCTGCCTCGACGTCGCAGTCGATGCCGCGCAGGACCTCGTTGTCCCCAAAGTACTTGTGGAGGTTGCGAATCTCGACCTTAGCCAAGGGACACCTTCTTCTCGATGTGGCGGGACAGGACCGTGAGCAGCCAGATGACCAGGAAGTACAGCACGCCTACCATGATCCAGACCTCGAAGGACCTGTAGGTGCGGGCGATGATCGTCTGGCCCATGCGAGTGAGCTCGGCGAGGCCGATGACGCAGATGATCGAGGTGTCCTTGATGGTGATGCAGCACTGGTTGACCACCGAGGGGATGCAGATGCGCACCGCCTGCGGCAGGATGATCTTGTAGGTCGTCTGCCAGCGGGAGAGGCCGAGGCTTCGTGCGGCCTCCGTCTGGCCCTTGGGGACGGCCTGGATGCCGCCGCGGAAGATCTCGGAGAGGTAGCCGCCGGCGTTGAGCGAGAGGGCGATGACGCCGGCCGTGAAGGCCGTGATGCGGATTCCCAGCGCGCCGGTGACGCCGAAGTAGATGAAGTACGCCTGCACGAGCAGCGGCGTGCCTCGGATGATGGCGACGTACACCCGGTTGATGGCGCGCAGCACCACCGAGTGGCTCATCCCGAACAGCGACATCACGATGCCCAGGAACATGGCGATGAGCAAGGAGATGGCCGCCAGCTCGAGCGTGAGCTCGAGGCCCTGGAGGAGCAGGGGAAGCGAGACCTGCATCAGCTGGAAAAATGACATGACCCTACCAATCCGCTCTCGTCAGGCGGGCTACGAGCGGCTCATCGCCCGACGTGGCACCGCAGGCCGACGCCCCGCGGCAGCGACCTCGTCGCCGCGGGGCGTCCGCAAAAGGCTACTCCTTGACGTACTTGTCCACGATTTCGTCGTAGGTCCCGTCGTCCTTGATGTCCTTGAGGCCCGCGTTGAACATGCTGAGCAGGTCGGCGTTCTCGTCCTTGAGGACGGCGAAGCCGTACGGGGTGGCGAACTCGGAGTCCTCGTCCACGCTGTCGATGATCTTCAGGTCGACGGCGCCGGTGGAGATGGCGTAGCTCATGACGGGGGTGTCCTCGAAGCACGCGGCCGAGTTGCCCGCGGCGACGTCCTGGTACATGACGTCGGAGGTGTCGAACGTGGTGGTGGTGAAGCCGTACTGGGCGGCGATGCTCTCGGCCCACTGGGAGCTCATCGTGCCGTTCTTGACGGCCACGGTGAGGCCGTTGAGGTCGTCGAGCGAGGAGATGTCGCCGTCGGACTTGGCGGCGCAACAGACCGTGGACTCATAGTAGGGGTCGGAGAAGTCGAAGATCTTCTTGCGCTCGTCGGTGATGCTCATGCCGGCGATGACGCCGTCGTCCTGGCCGGACTGGACGGCCTGCAGGGCCGCGTCGAAGCCCACGGGGTCGAGGTCGTAGTCGAAGCCCTGGTCCTTGGCGATGGCGGCCAGCAGGTCGATGTCGATGCCCTCGTACTCGCCGCTGTCGTTGGCGTACTCGAACGGAGCGAACGTGGTGTCGGTGGCGATCTTGTAGCTTCCCTTGCTCGCCGAGCTCCCCGTGTCGGAGCCGGTGGAGGAGCTGCTGGACGACGAGGTCGACCCGCAGCCCGCGAGGGCCAGCATGCCGGCAGCCGCCGCGCCCGAGGCCAGGAAGTCCCTTCTGCTGAGGTTTGTCTTCTTCACGTTCATCAAGCCTCCTGTCGTTTCCGCGCCCGACGAGGGGCGCAAGGTTCCGGGCCTCTCGGGGAGAGGTGCTCTGCCGGGGGTACATGAGCCGACCGAGAATGCCATAAGCAAATATTTTCCCATATGGATGTCCAGCTAGTCGAAGCGCGTTCCCATATAACCCACAATTAACGTACGGATTCCCTCGGACGGCATGCCACATGCGAGGGAGGCCGTGAGATGCTCACGGCCCCAGCGCCCCTCCTGCCGTGCCGCTTATGTGTGGCGATGCCCCGTTTCCTATAATGGGTGCGTAGCCAGGCGGCGCCCGTGGCGCCGTGCGCTTATAAGACGAGACGAAACGCGAGAAGGGATGCCCATGGCACGCACGTACGACAAGGCGATCGTCGACAACATCGAGCGCGGCGTCCGCCACATCGAGGAGGACGGCCTCGACATCGAGCTGCGCCCCATCCCCGACGACGACCGCGAGAACGTGCTGGACCCGCGCGTCTACGCCTACGCGCATGGCAAGCTCACAGGCGCCGTTAAGACGGTCGCCATGGACGACGTCGTCCAGATGCGCGGTCGCCTGAACAAGGAGACCCACCCCTTCGCCGAGGGCGAGGTGGCGAGCTCTGTGGAGATCGCCGACCTCGGCGACCGCGGCATCCCCGTGCACATCCTCAGGCCGGCCTCGGCCAAGCCGGGCGCGCCGGTGGTCGAGTACGTCCATGGCGGCGGCTGGACCTTCGGCCGCTGGGAGGGCTACGAGAACGCCCTGGCCTACCTGGCCGACGTCGCCGGCGCCGTCGTCGTCTACCCCGAGTACCGCCTCGCGCCCGAGACGGTGTTCCCCGGCGCCGTGGACGACTGCGACGGCGTGGCCGACTGGATCCGCGCCAATGCCGAGCGCCTGGGCGTGGACGGCACGAAGCTGTGCGTGATGGGCGAGTCCGCCGGCGGCAGCCTCACGAACGCCGTCGTCATGCGCCAGATGGACAAGGAGCCGGTGGCGCTGGCCGTCCCCCTGTACGCCGCGGTGGACTCGCGTCCCGGCATCCCCTCGTATTGGAGTTACGACCTCTACCCCGTCATCGACGAGCAGAGGGCCGAGGCGAAAAACCGCATCGACCGCATCAAGGACGCCACCGGCGCCGCCGAGTTCTACACGCATGACAACGTGCGCCAGATGGCCGACCCGCTCGTCTCGGGCATGTGCGCCTCGCCCGTCGTCCTGTCGCGCTTCCCGCGCACGGTCGTGGTCGCCTCCGAGTACGACTACCTGCGCCCGAGCAACGAGATGTTCGCCCGCAAGCTGCATGAGGCGGGAGCCGACGTGCGCTGCATCCGCTACCTTGGCTGCGACCATGGCTGGTACGAGGCGGGCGGCACGATGCCGCAGGCCGAGGACATGGGTCGCGTCGTCGCCGGAGAGCTGGCCAAGCTGTAGGCACGGGCGACGCATGCGTTCATGGGCATGACCCCTTCGGCGACGCCCCGCGACGAGGCGGGCGGCGCGAGGGACAACTGGCGGCGGGCCTTCGCAGAGCCCCGTGCGGCGGGAAGGCCCCAGATGGAAGGAGCTGCATGGCGCGCACATACGACGAGGGGCTCGTGGGGCGCATCGAGAAAGGCGTGAGGCACATCGACGTGGACGGGCTCGACGTGGAGCTGCGCCCCATACCGGACGACGACCGCGAGCATGTGCTGGACCCGCGCGTCCTGGAGCTCACGCTCAAGAAGCTCCATGGCGCCGTGACGGTGGTCGCCATGGACGACGTCATCGCCATGCGCAGCCGCCCGAACAAGGAGACCCATCCCATCGACGACGGGCACGTCACGGAGACGCGCCAGATCATGTACCTGGAGGGGAGGGGCATCCCCCTGCATCTGTTCCGGCCGGACGGGCTGGAAGGCCTCGCCCCGGTGTTCCTGTTCATCCATGGCGGCGGGTTCTCCAGCGGCATCATCGCCGGCTACGTGAACGCCATGCGCTACCTCGCGCAGGAGTGCGGCGCCGTCGTGGCCTATCCCGAGTACCGCCTGGCGCCCGAGTGCCCCTTCCCGGCGGCGGTGGACGACTGCGTGGACACGCTCCGCTGGCTCGGCGCGCACGCCGAGGAGCTCGGGCTCGACATGGTTCGCCTCGGCATCGGCGGGGACTCCGCCGGCGGCAGCCTCACCAATGCCGTCGTGCAGGTGTTGCAGGCCGAGATTCCGGCCAAGCTCGTGGTGGACATCTACCCCGTGCTCGACTGCAACCCCGACACGCGCCTCACGGGCTTCTCCTACGACAAGTACCCCGTCATCGACGAGCAGCGCGAGGCCGCCAAGATGCGCGTGGACAGGATCAAGGACTCCAAGGTGGAGCCCCTCTACACGCTGAACGACGTCTCGAAGCTGAGCGGCCCCCTCATCTCGGCCGCCTACGCCTCCGACGACGTGCTGCGCGGGTTCCCGCGCTTCGTGATGGTGGACTCCGAGTACGACTACCTGCGCATCCAGGACGAGGCCTTCGCCAAGCGCATGAGCGGGCTGGGCGTGGACGTGCGCTGCATCCGCTACGCGGGCTGCGACCACGGCTGGCTGGAGAGCACCGGCGTGATGCCGCAGGGCGAGGACCTCTGCCGCGTGATCGCGCAGGAGATGCGCGCCATCGAGGGCTAGCGGCCGCGAGCCGGTCGTTGACCGGCATCAGGCACGACGGACATGACCTGCGGCCCTCGGGGGCGCGCTTCCCCGAGGGCCCACGAGAGAGAAGGAGCGGCAATGCCGACGAAGGAAGGATTCGTCGCGGCCCAACCGGGGCCCGCGACCTACGACCACGAGCTCGTCGAGGCGATCGCGCGCCGCGTGCGCCACGTGAGCCTCGAGCTTCCGCAGGGCACGGTGGACGAGGAGGTCCGCCCCATCCCCGAGGACGACCGCGAGCACGTCTTCGACCCGCGCGTCCTCAGGAGCGCGCGCAACAAGGCGGCGGGCATCGAGCCGCATGCCGGCGCCGGCGGCCTCATGTGCGAGCGTCACTTCCGCCGCGAGACGCATCTCGTCACGGACGGCGAGGTCGCGCGCGACTTCCGCGTGGTGGACCTCGGCGACCGCGGCCTTCCGGTGTGGGTGCTCAGGCCCCAGAGCGCGGGCGAGGGCCCGGCGCCGGTGCTGCTCTTCGAGCACGGCGGCGGCTTCACCGTGGGCTGGTTCGGCGTCTACGAGGCCTTCCTCATGGCCGTTGCGGACCTCGCGGGCTGCGTCGTCGTCTTCCCGGAGGTGCGCCTGGCCCCCGAGAACCGCTACCCGGCGCAGGTGGACGACTGCGCCGACGTCCTGGACTGGATGCTCGCGAACGCCTCCGAGCTGGGCATCGACCCCAAGCGCGTCTGCGTGATGGGCGACTCTGCCGGCGGCACCCTGGCCAACGCGACGGCCCTGCGCCACCCGGAGGCGCTCGCCCTGTGCGTGCTGCTCTATGCCGGCGTGGACATCGTGGAGGTGCCCGACTGGTGGGGCTACGACCTGTATCCGGTCGTGGATGACGAGGCCGACATCATGCATGAGCGCGTCGACAACATCAAGGCGTGGGTGGGCCAGACGCCCTACACCGGCCCGGACCGCGTGACCGTCGCGAGGAACCCCGAGGTCTCGGCCGCCTATGCCACCGACGAGCAGCTCAGGCGCTACCCGCGCACGCTCGTCGTGTGCTCCGAGTACGACTATCTGCGCCCGCAGGACGAGCGCTTCGCCGCGCGGCTCTATAGCCTCGGCGTGGACACGAGGCTCATCCGCTACGCGGGCATGGAGCATGGCTTCGTGGAGAAGACGGGCGTCTATCCGCAGGCCGAGGACCTCGCGAACGTGCTCGCCGACGAGATCCGCGCGCTGTAGGGCCACGACTTCCCAAGGGAGCCGGCGGGCCCAGCCGTGCCTGTCGGCCCCTTTCGGCACCCACCCATGCGGACAAGCAGGAGGTTCGAGATGGCATACGAGGCAACCTACGACAAGGCGCTGGTCGGGTGCATCGCCGAGGGCACGAGGACCGTCGACTACAAGGGCATGCCGCTCGAGCTCAGGCCCATCCCCGAGACGGATGCCACCGACGAGCTCGACCCGCGCGTGCTGCAGGAGACCCTCAAGAAGCTGGCCGGCACGGTGCCGAACATCCCCATGAATGACGTCGTCTCCATGAGGCATCGCGCGCTGAAGGAGACCCATCCGCTCACGTCCGGCGAGGTCGCGCATCGCGTGGAGATGATGCGCCTGGCCGGCCGCTGGGTCCCCCTGCACGTCTGGACGCCCGAGGGCCATGAGGCGGGCTCGCCCGTCCTGCTCTTCTTCCATGGCGGCGCCTTCGCCTTCGGCGACTACGGGGCCTACGAGAACGCCCTCGCCTACGTGGCAGAGCTCTCCGGGGCGCTCGTGGCCTACCCCGAGTACCGCCTGGCGCCCGAGTGCCCCTTCCCGGCCGGCCTGCTGGACTGCGCGGAGACGGTGGACTGGGTCGCCGCGCACGCAGGCGAGCTGGGCGTCGATCCCAAGCGCATCGCCGTGGCCGGCGACTCCGCCGGCGGGTCGCTCGCCTGCGGGGTCGTCCAGCTGCAGGCCCCGCGCCATCCCGTCTCGCTGTGCGTGACCGTTTATGGCTGCGCGGACATGGGCCCGGAGCCTGCCGAGTGGGGCTACGACCTCTATCCCATGCGCCCCGACCAGGAGGCGGCCGCCAAGAACCGCATCGACCGCACGCGTGGCCTCGACGCGACCTACACCGCAGGCGACCTCGATCGGCTCGCCGACCCTCTCATAAGCCCGGCAAGGTGCGGCGACCTCGGCTGCTTCCCGCGCATGGTCATCGTCTCCTCTGCCTACGACTACCTGCGCTACCAGGACGAGGAGTTCGCGCTCCGGCTCTTCCGCGCCGGGCGCGACGTGCGCTGCGTCCGCTACCTCGGCTGCGACCACGGCTTCCTCGAGCGCAGCGGCGTGATGCCGCAGGCGGAGGACCTCTGCCGCGTCATCGCCGAGGAGGTCGGCCGCATCTAGCCTGCGAGCAGCGGCTGTGAGCTGCGGCTATTCATCACGTGAATACCAGGCGCCCGAACTAGACGGGCGGCCTCGCGCTTCCGCGTCGGACAATCCCTCTCGAAGGGACCCTTCGTCCACGACAAGAAGGAAGCGTGAGGCTTATGTTCCAAGCTGCACTGGTAACGGGCTTGTTCTACGGATGGTACGCATCCGCGGCCATGTACGGATTCTGGCAGCCGTGGTGCTCGCCGCCCGTCATCGGGCTGGGCGTCGGGCTCGCCCTGGGCGACCCTGCCACCGGCGTCTTGCTCGGCGGCATGCTGCAGGCCATCTACCTCGGCATGATCGCCCCTGGCGGCAACACGCCCTCCGAGCCGCAGCTCGCGGCCTCGGTTGCCATCCCCATCGCCATGGCCACGGGCATGGACTTCAACACCGCGGTGGCGCTGGCCGTGCCCGTGGACATCCTGGGCGCGTTCGTGACCGTCCTGCGCTACATCATCGACGGCTTCTTCGTCGAGCCTGCCGACAACTACGCCGCCAAGGCTGACACACGCGGGCTCTGGCGCTGCGCGTTCCTGTGGCCGTTCATCATCAAGTTCGTCCTCGGGTTCCTGATCGTGTTCTGCGCGGTCATGCTCGGGACCGACGCCGTCCAGGCGTTCGTCTCGAACATCCCCGAATGGCTCCAGCACGGCCTGTCCGTTGCCGGCGGCATCCTTCCCGCCATCGGCTTCGCGCTCATGGTGCTGATCATCGACCGCACCGAGTACATCCCGCTGTTCCTGATCGGCTACTTCATGGTGCAGTACGGCGGCCTGTCCGTCATGGCATGCGCCATCTTCGCCGTGTGCGCGGCGCTGTTCATCACCTTCTTCCGCATGGACATCGTCGCCCAGGCGCGTGAGGGCATCGCCGACGACGAGGAGGACGAGGAGGAAGAGGACAAGGAGCCCGTCGGGAATACGCTCGACCGCGGCGACGTGAACCGCTTCATCTTCCGCTGGCTCCTCTACGCCGAGGTCCCGCACTCCTACCAGCGCATGCAGGGCCTCGCGGTGTCGCTCGCCATGGTCCCGGCGCTCAAGAAGATGTATCCGGGCGAGGAGAACAAGGACAAGCTCGCCGCGGCGCTCGTGCGCGAGTCGATGTATTTCAACACCGAGGCGCTCTGGGGTGCCTCCGTCGTGGGCGTCGCCCTGGCGATGGAGGAGGAGCAGGCAGCCACGGGAGCGATGAGCGACCAGGATGCCACCGCGTCCATCAATGGCCTCAAGGCCGGCTTCATGGGCCCGCTCGCCGGTATCGGCGACTCCATCGACTGGGCCACCGTCATCATGCTGCGCTTCTCGCTCGCGATCATCGGCATCGCGATCGTGCTGGCGGCAGCAGGGATCCTGTAAGGCCTTCCGAGCCCGCCTGCCCTGGCGC
>CADBMC010000174.1 GCA_902795635.1 uncultured Coriobacteriaceae bacterium
CCCACGCCGGGGCCGTAGATCTCCGTGAGCCCGTAGATGTCGTACAGCTCCACGCCCAGCTCGCTGGCGATGCGCTCGCGCATCTTCTTGCCCCAGCGCTCGCTGCCGATGAGGCCCTTCCTGAGCGCGAGCTTGTCGCGGATGCCATCCTGGGCGATGCGCTCGGCGAGCAGCAGGGCGTAGCTCGAGGTGGCGCACAGCACGGTGGATTGCATGTCCACCATCATCTTGAGCTGCTTCTCGGTGTTGCCGGGTCCCATGGGGATGGCCATGGCCCCAAAGCGCTCGGCACCCAGCTGGAAGCCGATGCCCGCGGTCCACAGGCCGTAGCCGGGCGTGATGTGGACGCGGTCGAGCTTCGTGCAGCCGATCGCCTTGTAGCAGCGGGCGAACATCTCCGCCCAGTCGTCCACGTCCTTCTGGGTGTAGGGGATGATGACGGGCGTGCCCGTGGTGCCGCTGGAGGAGTGGATGCGAACAATCTTCTCGTCCGGCACGGCCTGGATGCCCAGCGGGTATGCCTCGCGCAGGTCAGCCTTCTCGGAGAAAGGGAGCCTCTCGAACGACTCCTGGTCGGTGATCGACGCCATGTCGACATCCGCGAACTTCTTCGCGTAGAAGGGACTGCGCTCCTTGATGGTCGCGAGTTCCTTTAAGATCATGTCGAGCTGGGCCGGCTTCATCTTCATGGTGTGCCTTCTTCCCTGGAGCGATGCTGTCTGCGTCTTTTGCGCATGCGTGCAAAGATAGCCCATCCACGCGGCGCGCGGGGTCGCGCGGGGTTTCCACTTCGTGAATTGCCGCCCAGCGGCGCGTGCGGGAGGCCCCCGTGGGCCATGGGTCCCCATCGGTTTGTCCCGAGTGGCAAGACCCTATACTTTCGTCAACACAGTGACGCGTCGTGGGGCACATGTGGCGCGGGGCAGAACACGCTTACCTTACGGGAGGTCGCCATGGAGTTTGCTCAGGTACTGAGGGGTTACATGGACAAGGTCGGCTGCTCGGGCAAGGAGCTTGCCGCCATGAGCGGCCTGGCGCCCTCGACCGTCAGCCGCTACCTCGCGGGGGCGCGCGTTCCCGACGCCGACTCCTTCCCGGCAAGCGAGGTCGCCCGGGCCCTCTGCACACTGGGCGAGGACGCTGGCGTCGCTCTTGACCGCGAGGAGGTGCGCGACGCCCTGCGCTCCGCGGCACGCGCGGCACCCTCGCCCGAGACGGGCAGGCGGCTCGCGACGCTGCTCGACACGTTTGGCATCACCCGCGCCAAGTTCGCCCAGGCGCTCGGCTACAGCGCCTCCTATGTGTCCCGCGTGTGCTCGGGGACGCGCTCACCAAGCGACCTGACCCAGTTCGTGCGGGACGCGTCGCGCTTCCTCGCCGGCCGGGCTGCCGGCGAGGGGACCGAGGGCGCGCTCGCCGAGATGTGCGCCGGCGCCGAGGGGGAGACGCTCGAGGCGCAGGTGAGAGCATGGCTGTGTGCTGATGAACCGACGGACGGGGGGAGCGGGCTGGAACCCTTCCTTCGCAAGCTGGACTCCTTTGACATAGACAGGTACCTGGCGGCGCTCGCGGTCGGATCGGCGGGAGCCCCGCCAGCTGGCGGCAAGGGACTCGAGGCGATTGAGGTCGAGGCGCCATCGGGACCCGCAGCTCCGCGCCTGTATACGGGGGTCGACGGGTTCTGCCAGGCAGAGCTTGACTTTCTCGCCTGCGCGACGACCGAGCCGCCGGGTTCGACGGTCACGCTCTTCTCCGACATGCCCATGCAGGACAAGATGGCCGCGCGCCCGGACTTCCCAACCCGCTGGCTCGGCGCACTCGCGGCGCTCCTGCGGAGCGGCCACGCGATCGACAACATCCACAACGTGGGGAGGTCGCTTCCCGAGATGATGCTGGGGCTGGAGGCGTGGCTGCCCCTCTACATGACCGGCATGGTGCGCCCCTACTACCTGCCGACGGCGCAGGGCGGGGGCGTTTTCGGGCACCTCGTGCGCACGTCGGGAACCGCAGCGCTCGAGGGGCAGGCCATCGTGGGAGCCTACGAGCACGTCGGGTGCCAGCTCTTCCGCGACGAGGCGTGCGTGGCGCATTTTCGCCGCAGGTCGCAGGACCTGCTCGCCTGCGCCAGGCCGCTGGCGAGCATCTACACCGCGCGTGAGGGGCGCGAGCTTGCGGCCTTCCTCGCGCGCGAGGCGACGCAGGGTGGCCCGCGCATCTCCCTGCTCTCGGCCCCCCCGCTGTTCACCATGGACGACGGCCTGCTCGAGCAGGTGATGGCATCCTCGAGTCTGGACGGGCAGGAGATCGACCGCGTGCGCGCGGCGCGTGCCGCCCAGACCGAGCGCGTGGAGGCTGAGCTGTCGGCTGGCGAGGCGCACGTCTCCATCGCGCGCGTGGCACCCGAGGACCTTGCCACCTCGGCGCCGCACGTCGCGCTTGGCGAGGCGTTCTGCGCGCGCAGCGTTGCCTACGACCCCGCGTCCTACGCTCGGCACGTGGAGCTGACGGAGCTCTTTGCGGCAAGGCATCCGGCGTGGAAGCTGGAATGGATCCCCGACCTGGGCTTTCGCAACATCCAGATCACCGTGAGGCCGGGCGCGTGGGCGCTCGTCTCAAAGAACACCTCCCCCGCCATCCACTTCGTGCTGCGCCACAAGAAGATGGTCGATGCGTTTGCGCGCTTTGAGATGCCGGTGGTGCGCTAGCGGCGCATGGGACTGGGCGGGCCTGGGCGCCATGGGCGGCGGATTGCCATCCCGGCACTGCCCGCCCGGCACCCGGCCTTGCGGGGGCGCGCGCGGGCGGGTACGGTCGCGGCATCCGGCGTGCGTGAGGGGGTGCCTCGTGGGCAGCAGTGCGATGCGGCGTGGGAGTGCGGACCGTCCCCGGCAGGGAGGCAGACCAAGGGGGATCCTCGCGACGGCTGCGGCGACCCTCGCGTTCGCGCTGGCGCTCGGACTCGAGCTCGGGCTCATCGGCTGCGCGACGACCGGGAAGGCCCCCGCGTCAGAGACGCCCAAGACACAGGTCGTCTCGGTGACGCACATCCGCGCCCACGAGACGACCGAGACGTTTGTCTGCGAGGACCCCGCCCGCGCCCAGGAGCTTTACGACGCCTACCTGCAGGGGGTGGTTGGCGACCCCACGGACATGTGGGCCACCGACTCCGATGACACCGTCGTCTTCACGACGGCCGACGGCGGCCAGATCCACGTCTCGTTCAACGCCCACAACCTGCTTGACGGCGGCATCTCCCACACCTTTGACGACAAGGGCGGGTTCTGGAGGCTCCTTGCCGAGCTGGACGACGAGTGAGGGGGCGCCCCGGGCCGCCGGGCAGCAAGGCGGCTCGGGCGGTTACAGCGCGACCCCGCGGATGCCCAGCTCGGACGCCAGGTTGCAGTCGATGACGTACACGCCGTCGCGGTCGAGGTAGGCACGCCACTCGTCCGCTGACGCCACGGTCACGTAGTCGCCAACCTGGCCGTCGGCTCCCGTGAACGGCAGGAGCGTGGTCTCAAGCAGGAGATACTGACCGCTCCCCTCCCAGGTCTCCAGCGCCACCTGGGCATGGCCCGGCAGGATGAGGATCATGGGGTGCATGTCGGCCGACTGGAGGACCGAGGCCACGAGCAGGGCCGTCTCTATGCAGATGCCCGAGCGGGCGCGTATGACGGCGTCCGGGGTGAGCACGCGCTGGAACGTGCCGAACGAGTACGAGCCCATGTTGTAGCGGACGCCCAGGTCAGAGATGGCCCCCTGGATGGCCACGGCCTGCAGGATCGTCGTTTGGGACTCGTCCTCGTCGGGATAGCCAAGCTGGTAGCCGGGCAGGGTGTCAAACCCCTCGCCCATGTTCCGCCCGAGCCAGTCGATGGCCGCGCGACGCACGTCAAGGACCTCCTGGGAGTCGGGACGCATCCAGGCCAGGACGTTGTAGGGCTCCACGATGCCGAACTCGTCGCTCTCAAGCGTGAAGTCATACACACTGTGCAGCACGACGGGGCGCGACTCCTGGGCGAGCAGGTCGCCCGTTGCCAGGTCCGTGACCGTCATCATAAGCTGGGTGTCGTGCTCGCTCGTCAGGTTGCCGGGGTCGCTCGCCAGGGGCGGCTTTATCGTGAGGTAGGAGATCTCGGGCGTCAGCGTCACCTTCTGGCGGTACGCCTGGGAAAAGCCGGTCACCTGGACCTCGACGAGGGCGTCGCGGTGGCCACCCTCGGTGTAGGCGGCAAGGTTGACCACAGAGTCGGCCGACGGGTAGAGGTTGGGGTAGATCTCGGAGGCCATGCCGTACTCAAGAAGGGGGCGCGTCGCGGCGGCGGGGTCGGCCCCCGCCGTGTCCGAGGCGTTCTGGAACTGCGCGCGCATAAGCGAGTACATGACGGCCTCGTAGTGCCACATGATGGAGGGCTGGCGCGCGAGCAGGTGTCGGGAGGAGAAGGCCATGAGGACGTCGTCGTTGACCAGCGAGACGTAGTCGGCGTAGATCTTCTCCTGCCAGGCGTCGACCTGGGCTATGTAATGCGGCCAGACGCCCTCCATGTACGCGGGCAGCTCGAGCGCCTCGTAGTTGGCGCGCACGCCGGACATGGCCCCGTACATGGCGTCCAGCAGCGCCGCCTCGTCGGCGTAGGCGCCTCGGGCGGCCTGGGACTGGAACTCCATGAGCGGGTCGCTCGAGCGGTAGTAGCCCACGTAGAACGCAAGGGTGCGGGCGGCGGCATCCGCGGCGTCAAGAGCGTTGCCGGCCTCGGTCGCGTCCATGGCGGCAAGTGCCTCGCGCACGGACGCGACCTCCGCGAGGGCCCGCTCGCACAGGGACACGAAGGAGAGCATGGCGTCGGCATAGGAGTCGTCGGCGTTCTGGACGGAGGCCGAGTACGCCTGGCCGAAGGCCTCGGTCTGCGCGGCAAGCAGGTCGAACAGGGCGACGAGGCGAGACACGGACTCGTCGGGCAGCCTGGCGAAGGAATCGCTCTGCGGGGTGGCGGAGGTCGCGTCGGACGCGCTGCCGTCAAGCGGGGACGCGCCGCTCGGAAAGCCCAGGCCCGTCGTGAGCGCCCTCGCGCGGGAGGGCGCGACCGCGGCGAGCGCCAGCGCGGCGAGCAGGAGCGAGCGGCGCGTGCACATCGGCGCGCTGAGCCTCAGACCCATCGTACGCCTCCGTTCAGTGCTCTATGACCAGCTGCGACCCGTCGCTGAACGTGAAGCGTTCGCGGTCCATGATCCGGTCGTCAAAGTCCTGCATGACCGTGTCCATCACTGCGCCGTTGGCGGCGGACCGGCCGAGCGCCGCGGCCGTGAGCGCGTCGTTGGCGGCATTGCACTGCCGGACGTAGCTGTCGGAGAAACTCAGGCTGCAGACGCACGGCGCAAGCTGTGAGACCACGTCGTCGTACGCCTCGGTCGGGGCGACGATGCCCCACAGCGCCTCGACGGCCGCCATGCCGTAGCCACCGCCGTAGCCCACCGCAAGGGCGCTACCCAGGAAGTCGGCCCGACAGGCCGTGCCGTTCGCGAGCGTCAGGTTGGCGCTCACCATGGCATCGTCCTGCACGTAGGAGGCCATGCCCGGGAAGGAGGACAGGTAGGCGACGGGCGCGCTTGACGTGACGTCCGCCGAGGAGACCAGCAGCCCCGTGCCGTCGTCGGCGGCCCCGTTGTCCAGGGCGAGCTGCGAGTAGGCGGGAAGCAGGCTCACGGCGTTGGCCACCGTGCAGGGCTCCAGCACGGGAAGCGCGGCGTAGAGCGCGTTTGCCGCGCCGAGATCGCCGGCCTCCACGGCCCCCAGGCCGTACAGGTCGCGCATCTGCTCGTTCAGGTTGAACACAAGGCTACCGTAGTAGACGATGCGCACGTTGGGGTTGGCCGGGTCGTATGCCTCGAGGCTGAAGCCCGAGCCCTCGCCGGCGGTCTGGACGGTCCATCCCTGCGGCAGCGTCACCGTGAAATAGCCGCCGTCATAGGTGGAGAGCTGGTAGGCGGACGCCGGGGCTGACGTCGCCGAGGTCGCGGCCCGAGCGGACGAGGAGGCCCCCGAGGCGTCTCCCCTGGCCCGCGAGGAAGCACGGCTGGACGAGGAGGAGGTCGCCGCATCCGAGCTGGTGGAGAGGTCGGCGGTCGCCGAGGGGGCCGCGCCGTCAAGCAGCGAGCGGGTGCTGCCCGCCGGTCGGGTCTGCAGGTCGGAGGACGCGCACCACATGTTGCTGCCCGCATAGGCGCCCGCGCCCACGCGGAAGGTGGCCGAGGCCTCCACGAGCGCCGTGGCGCATGCCTCGGCCGACTCGTCGCTCGTCACGAGCGACCACAGGACGGCGCTGCCGTCCGAGCGCGGTTCCATGGCCCGGATGACCGTCATGTTCTGGCCGGTCGCCTCGTCAACATAGCCATAGGCGCACGCCGCGCAGGCGACGCCCGCCAGCCTGATGACCTCGCCGCCGTCGGCGGAAACCTGCACGTACGAGCCCCCGTGCTCCATCCGGCCGTGCCAGAGCTGCTCCTCCAGGTACTCGCCCACGTCGGGGGTGCCCTCCCAGTCCGGCAGGTAGGAGACGGCGAAGTGCGACGACGGGTCGGACGTGCTCACAAAGGTGGCGCCGGCGCCTTCGTCCTCGCTCACCGTGAACAGGCTCGCGTCCACGAGAAGGGAGAAGCCCTGCGCCTCGTTGCTGTAGGTCGCGAGCAGCACGTCCTCGTCCGCCACAGAGGCGATGGGCGACGTCCCCTCACCACCGATGCCCGCAAGGGTCCGTCCTGCGCCCTGCGCCGCGGCGAGCCCGGAGCCAGACTGGCTGCCCGCCTCCGAGGCGCGGGCGCACGCCGGGGTCAGGGGGCCGCCCGCCATGCCCAGGGCGAGCGCGGCCACCAGACCTGCGGTCATGACGGCGCCGCGGCCGATGCCGAGTCGATGCGTTGACGTACTCATGGGGTGTCCCCCCGCTCATCGCGCGCCGACGGCGTCTTGCGCCAAGACGGCTGTGGATTCC
>CADBMC010000175.1 GCA_902795635.1 uncultured Coriobacteriaceae bacterium
ACCAGAGCTTGGCGTGCTCGGACTCGTTGCCAGAGGTCTCGGTGAAGATGTCGGAGATCTGGACGTAGCCCTCCTTCTTGGCCTTGGACGCGTAGTAGGCGTACTTGCGGCTGGCCTGCGACTCGCCGGCGAAGGCGGCCTCGAGGTTCTTCTTGGTCTGGGAGTTGGCGAAATCAGTCATCTGTCTTTCCCTCTCTGTCCTCTCCAAACGGCTATCCGAACGAGCCAATCGGGCGGCCCGTCCCTTCCGTTGCGCCTGCCATGATATGGCATTGCACTTATCCTACCCGGCCTATCGCCAATATGTCACTTAATTTGCAACAAATTCCCCGACCGGCATTCGCAAGAGGGGCCACCACACAGGAAGCCACGCGAATTCGCAGCTAGACGCGCCAGAGCCCGTTCTCGCGGGAGCACAGCCCCTCGCGGGCGAGCTCCTCGAGGATGCCTGTGACCGTCTCCACGTCCACCGGCGGGCGGCCAGCCTGCCCCTCGCGCTCGTTGAGGGCGGCAAGGACCTCGCCTTCCCCCATGCCACGCCCGGCGTCCGGCGCGGCCAAGAGGATCCGCACGACCTCCGCGCGCTTCTGGCGCCGCGAGCCCTCGAAGCGGGACTGCGTCGCATGCCCGCGCGACCTGCGGGAGGGGTTGCCCACGGCCCTCTTGAGGAAGGCGCCGTAGTCGAGGAGCGCGTAGTACCAGGTGCGCGGGTCGTCGGCGGGGTCGTGCGCGTCCGAGGGGCAGGTGGCCTCCACGAGCGGGACGAGGGCCGAGTCGGGCACGTCCTCGGCGTCGGGGAAGAGCTCGTGCAGGAACACCGAGCGCACGTTGGTCTCCAGGTAGACGGACGGGAGGTCGAATGCGAACGCCCGGATGCCCGCGGCCGTGGCAGGGCCGATGCCGGGCAGCGCGCGGAGCGCCACGTCGTCGCAGGGCAGCTCGCCGCCTGCCGAGGACACCACCTGCGCCGCCTTGAGCAGCGCAATCGCGCGGCGGTTGTAGCCCATGCCCTGCCATTCGGCCAGGACGTCGGCCGGCGAGGCCGCCGCGAGGGCGTCCACCGTGGGGAAGAGCGCCATCCAGCGCTGCCAGCGTCCCTCCACGCGCGCCACCTGCGTCTGCTGGAGCATGACCTCGCTCACCCAGATGCCATACGGGTCGAAGTCCCGCCTCCAGGGCAGGTCGCGGTAGAGCTCGCGCCCGCGGGCGAGCACGCCGGCGCGAAACGCGTCGAGGCGCGCCGCCTCGGGCTTGTCGGGCATGGCGGGCTTGTCGGGCATGGCGGGCTTGTCGGGCATGGCCTGGCTCGTCATCTCGGCCGTGGCGCTCAGCCCTCGGCCACGGCGTCGGAGGCGTCTTCCACGAGCCCGTCGGCCGCGTGCGGGCACTCGCCCTCCTCGTCGATGGGGGGCAGCGGGAAGGCGTCGAGCCGGGTGAAGCGCTCGGGGACGCGCGGATGGCCGGTACCGTCGACCACCTCGGCGAGCGTCACCGAGTCGAAGAAGGATGCGAGGATCTCGTTGGCGCCCGACCACACCGGATGGAAGTGGCACGTGGACATGCGCGGGCACGGCGTCCCGTTGGGGCCTGCGGTGGCGCAGCTCTCGATGGGGATGCGTCCCTGGATGGCCTCGACCACCTCGCGAAGCGTCGTCTTGGCGGGGTCCGCCGCGAGCCTCATGCCGCCATGGCTGCCGCGGACGCTCTCGATGAGGCCCTGCTTGGCAAGGTCGTGCTGGATCGAGCGCGCGAACGAGTACGGGACGTCGTTCGCCTCGGCTGCGGTGCGCACCGAGAGGATCTCATTGGGATGGCGCACCAGCTCCGCGAGCATGCGGAGCGCGTAGTCTGTCTTGCGGGAAATCTCCATGTGAGCCTCAGATCGAAGTTTGGCATGCGCCCGAACGCACGCATTGTAGGGCGTTGTAGAGAAATGTACCAATTCTTGCAACATTCATAACAGATTGGCGACGACACGTCCCAGGCGACCGGAGGCGCGGCGGCGTGCCCAGGCCGCAAGGAGGCCCTGTCCATGCGACGGCAACGTGGCGCGAGGCGGGAAAGCGCACAAAAAAGGAGCCCCGTCTCCGGGGCTCCGAATTCGCAATGGCGGGATGTGCGGGACTTGAACCCGCGACCTCCGACGTGACAGGCCGGCGCTCTAACCAGCTGAGCTAACACCCCAAGCAAG